>CAXHHS010000192.1:0-9672 GCA_964015645.1 uncultured bacterium | reverse complement strand
GATGCAATGGAGTCTCGTGGGCTCGGAGATGTGTATAAGAGACAGGAATACACCTTTCCAAAAGACCAACTCATCGACGTGATTTACCCACTCTTCTCCGAGGTGTTTGGCTAATAGCTCGCGCATTTTAAAAACAGTCCAGGTAAATGTGTGGACGCCGTTTGTGATGTGATTAATTGGAATCTCATTGGTTGGGATACCGGGCCAGGTATCCTGCCACATATTGCGGGAAACCTCCCCATGCAACTTGCTAACGCCATTTCGAAACTTCGATAATTTGAGCGACAGTATTGTTAAATTAAATAACTCGTAGCCTTCGGATTGAACTTGCGAAGCTAACTCCATAAACTGGTACCGGCGGATACCAATGGACTCCCAATAGCGTTGAAAATATTTATCAACAAAATGCAGCGGAAACGCATCATTACCAGCCGGAACCGGTGTGTGGGTGGTAAAAATTGTATTCGCAGATGCCGCTTCAATCGCTTCTTCAAAGCTCAAATCTTTATTTTTCATTAAATTTCGAATTCGCTCCAGCGCCAGAAATGCGGAATGCCCTTCGTTCATGTGCCAGGCATCCGGGTCGATTCCGATTGCGGTCAGAGCCTTAACGCCGCCCATTCCCAGGACAATTTCTTGTGAAATCCGCATTTCCTGGTCTCCGCCATATAAACGGGAAGTGATCATCCGGTCTTCCGGGTCATTTTCCGGAAGGTTAGCATCCAGCAGGTAAATGCTGATCCTACCAACCTGCGCTCTCCAAACCCGTAGGGCTACTTTGCGTGAAGCAACATCTACTATAACCTTTAGTGTGTTTCCGGCTTCATCTGTAACGGATAGCAGTGGTAGAACTTCGGGGTTTTGCGGAGGATAGATCGCAATTTGGTTGCCATGAGCGTCGATTTGCTGGGTAAAATAAGTTTGGTGATAAAAAAGGCTAACTCCGATAAAGGGAAGGCCCAAATCGCTGGCTGATTTGACGTGATCGCCGGCCAGCACCCCCAGGCCGCCGGAATAAATCGGCAGCGATTCATGAAACCCAAATTCCGCAGAGAAATAAGCGATTGTCTTATCTTTTTCTTTGGAATAATTTTCGCTAAACCAGGTATTTTCCGCGGCCATGTAGCGGTCGAAATCATCCATTACCTTCTTCAATTTTGAGAGGTAGGCAGGATCATTCGCGCAACGTTCCAGGTCTTTTTGCTGAACTTCTTTTAAAAAGATAACCGGGTTGTGATTTGATTTTTTCCAAAGCTGCGGGTCAATTTCACGATACAATTGGCGCGACTCCGGATTCCAGGAAAAATATAGGTTATAAGCCAATTCTTGTAACCGCTTTATCTCTATTGGTAATTCCGGTACAACTCTAATTGAACCTACATGCTGCATTGTGGTTTACCTCCACCTATTTTAAAATATTTTATTACAAATTTTGCTGCAACTCAATTATCATTACGACCAAATTCGGCCTCAATATTATGAAATGAAAAGATAGATTCCAACTAAGAAGAAATTGTTTTTATGGGAAATTGTTTGCGATAAAATAGCCGGGCGTTTATATTCAGGCGCGTAATTTTGGTACACACGTTTAAGATGAAATCTACGGAGCAGTTATGGGGATTATTTATAGTATGACCGGTTTTGCATCGGGAAAAATGCAATTCGATAAATCTGAAATAACCTGCGAAATAAGAGCGCTAAACTCAAGATATTTAGAGATTTACGCAAAAGTTCCAACTGCATTTCGAGAGTTGGAGGATCGTACCAAAGAGATTATTCGAAAAAAAATTCATCGTGCAAAAATCAACTGTTCAATCACAATTACTTCCCAGGAGGCCATGCTGCAATATTTGCAAATCAACCCTGGTGCGGTGGGGATGTATAAAAAATTGGTCGATCAAATTCGACAGGCTGCCGGTATCGAATCCCCGGTGCAGGTTGCAGATATGTTGCAATTTAAGGATATATTTGTTGCGGAAGAAGAAGGTGGAGCGGATGAAGAATTATTGAAGGCAATGTGTAAGGCGCTGGAAGATACGATTGATCAATTAAACACGACACGCGGAAGGGAAGGCGAAAACCTGAAGAATGACCTTGAAGCGCGATTATCAACTATTGCAAAGTTATCCGGGGAAATTGAAGAATTAAGTAAAGGAAATGCTCGTATTGAATTTGATAAACAATACCAGCGGCTGCTGAATATGATCGATGAAAATAAAATCGACCGCAATCGCCTGGAAATGGAGCTGGCGCTAATCTCCGACCGCGTTGATATTAGCGAAGAAGTTGTGCGGATGAATAGTCATATCGGGTTATTCCGAAAGAACCTTGAAAAGGGGTCTCCAATCGGAAAAAAACTGAATTTTATCCTGCAAGAAATGCACCGGGAAGCAAACACGATGTCGACCAAAAACACTTTGATCGAGATCAGCCACCGGGTGGTGACGGTGAAAGAAGAAATTGAACGGATGCGGGAACAGGTGCAAAATATTGAATAACGATACTGGAGCTGGTTTCTCGATACTCGATTAATTCTGTCTTTTCCAGTATCAAGAAACCAGCATCCAGTATCAGTTTAGTAAAGTTAACTTTGTATGTTATAGTATTACTTGATGAGTTTAATTTTGACAGGACGTTTTTTATGGCAACGAATGCCAAATTAGTTGCGTTATCGGCGCCTTCCGGCGCTGGAAAGTCTACGATTTGTGATATGCTGTTGGAGCGGAATGAGAATTTTCAGCTTTCCATTTCCACAACATCACGTGCTCCACGAGGCGGCGAAGGGCATGGGGTTGAGTATTTTTTCCTTTCTGAGAAGGAATTCTTGCAAAAAGCTGAAAATGGCGAATTCCTGGAATACGAGCAAATTCATGGTAATTATTACGGAACCCTTAAATCGACAATCGAGCCGTTGTTAGCGCAAGGCAAAATCACTTTGTTTGATGTTGGCGTCTATGGCGCAATGAATCTAAAAAAGCTCTACCCGGAAAACGCCATCACCTTTTTTATTCATGCACCATCCCTGGCAGAGCTAAAAAGACGGCTGCGATTACGCAAAACCGAAGATGAATCTCAAATTCAAAAACGCCTTCAAAGACTCCCGGAAGAGTATGCCCGGGCCGCTTTTTTTGATTACCAGGTGGTGAATGAAGATCGTGAAGCCCTCACCGAAAAAATCGAAAGACTGATTCGAGACCACAAATTTCTCCAGGATTGATGCAAAACAGCCCGGATCAAAAAGCTTTTCCTTCCAAGCGCTTCCAAAACAAGCGAATATTGGTTGCTATTACCGGCGGTATTGCTGCCTATAAAAGCTGCGAAGTGATTCGCTACCTAAAAACCCAGGGTGCGGAAGTACGAGCGATGATGACTGCCAGCGCCAAAGAATTTATTACCGAAACTACTATCGAATCCCTTTGCCAGCATCCGGTGTATTCCGACATGTTTCCGCAGAATAATTTTACGGCAACCCATCACATCAGCATCGCGGATTGGGCGGATGCTGCGATTATTGTTCCGGCAACAGCAAATATCATCGGAAAAATTGCCAATGGCATTGCGGATGATTTTGTCTCTACAACGGCACTGGCGTTGCACTGTCCGCTGGTAATTGCCCCGGCGATGAATAGCAATATGTGGCAAAATCCCGCCGTTCAACGAAATCTTGATGCTTTGAAAAAATGGGACATTTCGATTTGCGATCCGGAAGAAGGATTTTTAGCGGAAGGTTATAGCGGAATCGGGCGGCTGGCGCGGTTGGAATACATTATCCAGTATTTGTATAAAGCGTTGCATCCGGCAGCAAAAAGTTTGCAGGGAAAAACTGTTTTGATTACTGCCGGGCGCACGGAAGAATATCTCGATCCGGTACGAATGCTTACCAATCGTTCCACCGGTAAAATGGGATTTGCGCTTGCCTGGGAAGCCTTTGCCCGCGGCGCGAAAGTAATTCTCGTTCATGGTCCCGGCAATTTAACCCCGCCGGTTGGTGTCGATGTTTTTCCGATTCGTTCGGCAGAAGAAATGTACGAAACTGTAAAAACCCATTTCCCGGCGGCGGATATTTTTATCAGCGCGGCAGCAGTTGCGGATTATCGCCCGAAGACGTATTCGTCCGGGAAAATAAAGAACTCGGGAAAACCGCTACAGTTAGAAATGGAGCGAACGCGTGATATTTTAAAAGAGATGTCGCTTTCCAAAAAGCCACACCAAAAGTTGATTGGATTTGCGGTGGAAACAGACTCACCGGAAGAAAATGCGCAAAAAAAGCTGAAATCCAAAAAATTGGATATCATCGTTCTCAACAACCCGCTAACGGAAGGCGCGGCGTTTGGCGTGGAGACGAATCAAGTTACTTTGTTTAACAAAAACAATAAGTTAGTGATTGAAAAAAACTATAAATTAGATGTCGCATTCGAAATTTTTGCAGCCTCAAATATGCAAAAGTAAGGCAATATATATGAACTACCTGACAAAACTCGCGATTACACTTTTTTTGTATCTCGCCTTTCAAACGCCCTGTTTTGCCGGGGATAAACCGGAGATGTTTTCTTACCGAATTAAAAATATCTATCAACATGATGTCGATGCCTACACCCAGGGATTGGTATACGACAATGGCGTGTTATACGAAGGCACCGGTTTGAATGAAAAATCGACCCTGCGAATGGTGGAATTGGAAAGCGGTACTGTGCTGCAATATCATGAATTAGCGCCGGAATATTTTGGCGAAGGCGTTACGATATTTGGCGACCGGATTATTCAACTTACCTGGAAGGCCAACACCGGTTTTTATTATGATAAGGCAAGTTTTATCCTGATCGAGCAATTCTTTTACCCGACCGAAGGCTGGGGACTTACCACTGATGGTAAACGGTTAATTATGAGCGATGGTAGCGATGTGATCCGATTTCTACATCCCGAAACTTTCGAAGAAATGAGCAACATAAACATAAGCGACGACAAAGGGCCGGTATCGAAATTAAATGAGTTAGAATATATCAATGGCGAAATCTATGCCAATGTGTGGCCGACGGATCGAATCGCCAAAATAAACCCTCTTACCGGCAATGTAACCGCCTGGATCGATTTGAGCGGGCTGCTAAAACCGGAAGACCGCAGTGAACGCATTGATGCACTGAATGGCATTGCTTACGATGCACAAAACAACCGCCTGTTTGTTACCGGTAAACATTGGCCAAAGTTATTTGAAATCGAATTAGTTAAAGAGAGTGAATAAAACTGATGTTGGATGCTTGATACTTGATGGAAAGAATTATCGAGCATCTAGGATCGAGCATCTTGTATTTTTTAAACGAGGAGATTTATGGCAAAATCAATATTTTTTATTCTCTTAACCTCTATATTTTTATCCGGTTACGGACAAGAGAAAAAACCGTTAGACCACGATGTTTATGATATTTGGAATCAAATTAAAGAGCAGCATATCTCCAACGATGGCAATTGGGTAATGTATCGAATGGGGCCGGAAGACGGCGATGATAAAGTGATCATTCAGCATTCCTCTGATAAAACGATCCATGCTTATGATCGCGGCCAATCAGCGGAGTTTTCCTTCGATTCCCGGTTCGCGATTTTTAAAATTGTGCCATCCAAAACGGCAGTAAAACAGGCTAAACGAGAGAAGAAGCCAAAAGATAAAATGCCAAAAGATTCCCTGGAAATCGTTGATTTGGCTACCGGGGAAACCCGGCATTTTGATAATGTTAAATCATTTAAGCTGCCGGAGAAAAACGGTGATTGGATCGCTGTTCAGTTTGAAAAGACGGAAATCGAAACTGATTCGACTTCAAAAAAAACAGATCAGAAAAAGCCGCCTTCTACCGGAAAAAAAACGGGCGAAAAAGAAAAAGCTGAGGGCACAAACCTCATTTTAACCAGTCTGTCTGGCGAAACGGAATTACAGTATTCGGATGTTGTTTCCTATCAATTTTCCAAAAACGGGGACTGGCTGGTATACGCTGCTGCCAGCAACGACAGCACCGCAGACGGCATTTTTGCGGTATTTACCGGCACAGCCGAACGAGTGCCTCTATTAACCGGGGCCGGCGATTATAAACATATCGCATTTGATGAAGTCGGAGAACAGGTCGCTTTTCTTTCCAATCGCGATGATTTTCAATCGAAACAGTCATCGTATACATTATATCATTGGTCGATAGAAAGTGAGCAGCCGGTTGCGTTGGCAGGGGAGGGGAGTAACGATTTTCCCCCTGGCTGGTGGATTAGCGAGCATGGGGAATTATCATTCTCTAAGGATGGTTCCCGGTTGTTCTTTGGCACTGCGCCACGACCAGCGCCCGATGCTGATGAGGAAGTTTTAGAGGAAGAAAAAGTAAACGTCGATATTTGGCACTGGCAAGATCCCTACCTGCAAACCATGCAGTTGATCGATGTTGAAAAGGAGCAAAAAAGAACCTTCCAGGCAGTTGCCGATCTCAAAAAAGATAAGATTGCTCAATTGGGAACGAAAGAAATTCCTGAACTTACGCTCGGCCAGGAAGGTAATGCGGATATCGCTTTGGGCATTTCCAATATGCCCTATCGCCAGCTCATTTCCTGGGATTATCCGGGGTATTACGATGCTTATTTAATTGATCTTAAAACTGGGATCGCTCATAAAATTGCCGAAAAAATTCAAGCAAAGCCGATGCTATCACCAGGCGCTAAATTTATTACCTGGTGGAACCGGGCGGATTCCAACTGGTATACTTATGACATCAAGGAAAAGCAAACTCGAAATATAAGCGCGCAAATTTCCCAACCTTTGTATAACATCATACACGATTGGCCGTACGAGCCGGACGGGTTTACGCCCATTGGCTGGACAAAAAACGATGCTTTATTTCTCATTTATGACCGCTATGATATTTGGGCGCTCGATCCTACTGCTAAAATTCCACCGAGAAATTTAACCGGGGGCGAAGGGCGAAGGGCGAATCTTCGGTTTCGGTATATAAGGCTCGATCCCGAAGAAAAATCTATTGATCCGCAAAAACCGATGCTATTATCTGCATTCAATTATTCCGATAAATCCAGTGGATTTTATCAAATCGAATTTTTAAACAACAGTTTGCCTGAGAAACTGGTGATGAAAGATCGTTTTTTCTCCAAACCGGTAAAAGCCAAAGCGGCTGACAAATTATTGTTTACGCAGGAAAACGTATCGGAATTTCCCGATTTGTGGGTCAGCAGCCAGGATTTTAGCGATATGCGCAAACTCAGCAATGCCAATCCCCAGCAAGCGG
The DNA here is from genome assembly GCA_964015645.1 of uncultured bacterium. GTDB lineage: Bacteria > Calditrichota > Calditrichia > RBG-13-44-9 > J075 > CAXHHS01. The sequence goes on along the minus strand of CAXHHS010000192.1, from coordinate 2,404 downwards.
ATTATCTTTGGACAAATGTCGAACTAATTAAATGGCACTCGCTGGATGGCGTTTCATTGGAAGGGCTTCTTTACAAACCGGAAGATTTTTCAGCAGCAAATAAATACCCGATGATGGTTTATTTTTATGAAAAAAATGCCAACTTATTGCATGTTCACCGCGCACCCTATCCCCATCGCTCTGTCATTAACCCGGTGTTTTATGCCAGCCGCGGGTATATTGTTTTTGTCCCCGATATTCCTTACAAAATCGGCTATCCCGGCGAAAGCGCCGTAAACGCGGTACTGCCCGGTGTAACAAATTTGATTTCGCAAGGATTTGTGGATGAAGAAAACATCGGCGTGCAAGGACATAGCTGGGGCGGCTACCAAATTGCCTATATGATAACGCGAACGAATATTTTTAAAGCAGCAGAAGCCGGTGCGCCGGTGTCCAATATGATCAGCGCTTATGGCGGCATTCGCTGGCGTACCGGGTTAAGCCGGATGTTCCAATACGAGCGCACTCAAAGCCGTATTGGCGGATCGTTTTGGGAATACCCGCTGCGTTTTATTGAAAACTCTCCCATTTTTTGGGCCGATAAAATCGAAACGCCACTGCTCATTATGCACAACGATCACGACGGCGCAGTTCCCTGGTACCAGGGCATCGAGTTATTTGCTGCATTGCGACGGTTGGGAAAACCGGCCTGGCTAATCAACTATAACAACGAACCGCATTGGCCGGTTAAGTTTCACAAAAAGCGCGATTGGCAAATTCGCCTTCAGCAATATTTTGATCACTACTTAAAAGGCACTACGCCGCCGGTGTGGTTAAAAGAGGGAATTCCGGCGATACAAAAAGGAAAAACCCTGGGATTGGAAACAGTTACGGAAGGGTGATTAAAAGTTTGTAAGTTTAAAATTAAAAGTGAGCTAAAGTTGAAAGCATTCAAAAAAATTATTTCAATGTTTATGCTTATTCTGGTTTTATTCGCCGGTTGCGAAAAAACGCCGCCGCCAGAGTCTTCTCATCCATATTCACGGCAGTCAAGTATTATAAAACCGGAAGTGTTTGCACAATCAATTGTTTCTACGGAGCTTCCGGAATTTGCAATATCATTTTCTCCGGATGGAAAAACGGTTTATTTTAATTCCGCTTCTGCCGATAGAAGCGTCTTAAAAATTATGGAATCCCGCTTTGAGAATGGCCAATGGCAGCCGCCAACAGAAATGTCATTTTCCGATGGCACCTACCGGGATGTCGATCCATTTGTAACCCCGGATGGTTCGCGATTGTATTTCAGTTCCAATCGTCCCGCGAACAATAATGATTCTACCGGAGATTTCGATACCTGGTATGTGGAACGCACCGAAGGTGGATGGAGCGAACCGCAAAACCCCGGTATACCATTGAATTCGGAGGCAAACGAAATATTTGTCTCCGTAGCGCGAAACGGGTCGATTTATTTTAGTTCCGATGCCCGCGGAGAAGATTACAGCGATATTTATCGTTCTCAGTTGGTTGATGGAATTTACCAGCAACCTGAACTCCTGGCTCTGAAAAAAGATGGTGAAATGCTAAATTTCGGCAACCCCCTTATTTCACCCGACGAGCGCTTTCTAATTTTGGCAGCGAATACGCCTGATGGTTTGGGTGGTGCAGATCTATTCATCAGTTATAATCGGAGTGGCAAATGGTCGGAAGCGCAAAACCTGGGTGAGACTGTCAATTCGAAATATACTGATTTTGCCCCTTGCCTGAGTCCCGACGGGAAATACCTGTTTTTTACCTCCGAGCGCCCGGGCGTTGTGCCGGAAGGCGCGGTTGAAGGCCGCCCGCCGGGAGATATTTTTCAGATAGATTTACCAACGGTGCCATAAATAAAGGAGTAAAACGAATGGCCGAAGAAACGATTTTTAGCAAAATAATCCGTAAGGAAATCCCATCCGATATTGTGTACCAGGATGATTTAGTAACCGCATTTCGGGATATAAGCCCGGCAGCGCCAACTCATATTTTAATCGTTCCCAATAAAATAATTCCTACCGTTAACGATGTAACCGAAGAAGACAAACTAACCCTCGGCCACCTGTTTGTTACCGCTGCCAAACTTGCAAAAGAAGAAGGTATTGCCGATGATGGCTACCGGCTAATTATCAATTGCAACGATCATGGTGGGCAGGAAGTATTTCATTTACACATGCATCTTATCGGTGGCCGGCGGTTAGGCCCAATGTTAATGCGAAAGTAATTTCCTATGGATTTTCTGAATGAACTGTACAACCTGAATAGCAAAAAAATCACTCTTGCAAGCCGTTCGCCGCGGCGGATTGGATTGTTGAAGCAAATTGGAATGACGTTTGATATTCAGCCGGCAGATGTGGATGAACAACCGGAATCTTATCAAAACGAAGCCGATTAC
>CAXHHS010000191.1:0-9683 GCA_964015645.1 uncultured bacterium | reverse complement strand
AGCCGACGTTTGGCGGTAAAATGACGGAGCGCACGGAGATTCGCATTGCCTATGATGATAACTTCCTCTACGCCGCCGGGTGCATGTACGATTCCGATCCATCAAAGATCCTGGTAAAAAGTTTAAAGCGCGACAGCCATAACGGAGACTGTTTTATAATTCTTCTCGATACCTTTAACGACAATGAGACGGCCTTGCTTTTTTGGACAAATCCGGCCGGCATTCGCGCGGATTATGCGGCATCCAATGATGGCAATTCTTTTAATGGGGATTGGAACACATTTTGGGATGTCGCTACCGTACAAAATGAGCAAGGATGGTTTGCGGAAATGCGCATCCCATTTTCCAGCCTCGGTTTTCAAACAAATGAAGACAAAATCGTTATGGGGCTTTCGACGTCGCGATTAATCGGTCGCAAGAGTGAACGGCATTTATTTCCGGCAATTTCCCCCGGCAAAGGGCATTTTACACCTTCCGAAGCACATGATGTTATACTCGAAAATATCCAGAGCCAAAAACCGGTTTATATTACACCCTATGCCCTGGCTGGCGTTGGCAGAACATCGCAACTTGCTCCTGACGCAACCGGATACAATTTCAATCGAGAATCCCTTTCCGATGTTGGCCTGGATGTGAAATACAATCTCACCAGCAATTTAACCCTGGATGTAACCGCCAACACCGATTTTGCACAGGTGGAGGCGGACGACCAGCAAATAAACCTGACTCGATTTTCGCTGTTTTTTCCGGAAAAACGCCAATTTTTCCAGGAACGGTCGGGGTTATTTAGCTTTAGCACCCAGGCGTCGAATTTCGACCGGCTTTTTCACAGCCGCCAAATCGGAATTAATGATGGTTCGGCGATTCCAATTATTGGTGGCGTGCGCGTCGTTGGGCGAATGGGTGATTGGGATGTCGGGTTTTTGGATATGCAAACTACCCGCAGCGATTCTATCACTTCTGAAAATTTTGGCGTTATCAGGTTACGTCGAAAGGCATTTAACGCATATTCCTACATCGGCGGGATGGCGACCAGCCGGGTTGATGAGGACGGCAATTATAATATCGCTTATGGATTTGATAGTAGCACACGCTTATTCGGCGATGAATACTTAAATGTGAAATGGTCGCAAAGTTTCGATAAACAATTGATCGCAGATAATGAGTTTAACTTTTTGAATTCATCCCTTGTTCGCATTGATTGGGAGCGGCGGCAAGATGTTGGCATTAACTACTTTCTATCATTTGCAAGAGGTGGCCCGGATTATTTGCCGCGAATGGGATTTGTAACCCGCCGCGATTTTACCGAAATCACCGGGAGTTTTAATTATCATTGGTGGCCCGGTGCGCGTACCACATTTCGCACGGTTTCTCCCTTTCAACTTTTTGGCCTGGCAGTGCTTCGAAATGCAGACAAAACCACAGAATCCGGTTTGCTGGAATATAATTCCGACCTGATATGGAAAAGTGGCGCGGAGTTAGGATTCGATATCGAATTACACTATGAAGATTTGCAAACCCCTCTAAATTTTCCCGGAAACAATATTGTTCCACCGGGCAATTACACATTTTTACAATTTGCAGGAAATTATGATATGGCAAATCGCCACCTGCTAAAAATGGATTTATCCGGCACGTTCGGGCAATTTTATGACGGCTGGCAAACCACTATCGAAATCGAACCGAGCTGGTCGGTTTCCCGCTTTTTCGAGCTGCGGGCAGATTATGAATATAATCGCATCCGTTTTTCCAAACGCGACCAGGGGTTTGATTCGCACATTTTTCGTTTAAGGCCGCAAGGCGCTCTCAATACAAAATTTACGATCAGTACCCTGTTTCAATTTAGCAGCACGGAAAATTCCATCGCTACGAATCTCCGGGTTCGCTATAACTTTCGAGAAGGCAACGACCTTTGGATTGTTTACAATGAGAATCTCAACACAAACCGGTTTCGAGAAACCCCGGCACTTCCGGTATCCAACGACCGCTCCATCATTTTGAAATATACGCATACCTTTGGATTGTAAGGGGGTGGGAAAATAATGTCTCATACTAATTGAAAATGAGAATATATTTTTGATACACCACTAAATTACTGGTTTATACTTTTGCTTTTCCAACCCCCTAAATTAGTCTTTTTGAAGCCAGTTGGACGATTTTGTTAAAAATTTTCTTATAGTTTAAAAACGTAACCACCGCCGGCGTTTCCGCCGGTATTGATGGCGCATTACATGTCATCGGCCGCTTAATCGGAAAAGATGTTGCGAAAAAAACCGCTCAATACATGGAATACGATAAATGGCAACCGGAAGCCGGTTATATCGTAATGAGGGAAAATAATTAAACCATAAGTGGCAGGCGGTAAGTTGTAAGTGTGCAATTTCTGCTTGCAGCTTGCAACTAATTAAAGGGAGTTAAGGTCATGTTTAACAACTACTTAAAAATTGCGTTTCGCAATCTTATTAAACACAAATTTTATTCCATCATTAACATTTCAGGGTTGGCAATAGGGATTGCCGCCTGTTTGCTAATGCTCTTGTATGTTCAAGATGAATTGAGTTATGATAAACATTTCGAAAATGCTGATCATATCTATCGCTTAAACCAGGAAATTCAGATGAGCAGCATGGTGTCGCACACTGCCACAGTTCCGTTTCCTTTAACACCGAATCTTGTGAATGATTTTCCGGAAATTTCCAGCGCCTCAAAAATTTTTCGCCCAAGCAGTTGGGGAAATGCGCCGTTTATCCGCATTGGCGATCAGCAGTTTGTGGAAGAAGACTTTCTTTTTGCCGATGCCACTGTTTTGGATATTTTTGATTTCGAATTTCGATCCGGCAATCAAAGCATTGCTTTACAAGCTCCCAACCATATTCTCATTACCGAGAGTATCGCCCAAAAATATTTTAGCAACGAAGATCCCATCGGGAAAACCATTCGCTACAACAACTCCATGGATTTTGAAGTTGCCGGCGTTTTGGAAGATATTCCCCATAACTCCCATCTCAAATTTAATTTGTTAGCTTCTTTTGAAGGCATGCGCGAATTGTGGAATAATTGGCAAGGATTCGAAACGCACTGGGTATGGGTAGCTGCCTGGAGTTATTTACGATTACCGGATGAAGAAACCGCTGCCCGCCTGCAAGACTATTTGCCAACCTTCGTTCAAAAACATTATCCCGCAACGCTCCAGGAAAACGAGGTTAAACTATCGCTTCAAAAAGTCACCGATATTCACCTCCATTCGAATTTGGAATTGGAATTCAAAACCAATAGCGACATGATTTATGTCTATGTTTTTTCAGCAATTGCACTGTTAATTTTATTGATCGCCTGCATCAATTTTATGAACCTGGCAACCGCACGCTCCGCCGGTCGAGCCAAGGAAGTAGGCATGAGAAAAGTGCTCGGCGCTTACCGCATGACGCTGATGAAACAATTTTTAGGCGAAGCATTTTTACTGAGTTTTATTTCCCTGGTTTTAGCATTAATCATCATCCATTTGGTGATGCCCTGGTTTAATATGCTCACGGGAAAATACCTCACAATCGATTACTTCGATAATTGGATAATGTTAGCAGGGTTAGTGGTGCTGGGTTTGTTCGTCGGTATTATTTCCGGAAGTTACCCGGCCTTTTTTCTCTCCGCTTTTCGCCCGGTAGAAACATTAAAAAGCAGTATTAGCCGCGGCGCCGGTAGTTCTTCGGTTCGAAAGGTGCTGGTTGTCGGGCAGTTTGTTGTATCAATTACGCTGCTCATTTGCATCGGGATTATCTACAACCAGCTCGATTATATTCGCAGTAAAAACCTGGGGTTTAACAAAGAACAAGTCGTATTATTCGATAATTATGGCGGGCTTCAGAATCAATACACGGCATTTAAAAATGAGTTGTTAGGCGATGCCAGCGTTCTGAGTGTATCGAGAATTGGTGGCAGTATTCCCGGCGCTCAGTTCGGTATTGAAAACGCATTTATTCCTGAAGAATGGCCCCGCGACAAGCAACAGTGGTTAAGCGTGCTATTTGTCAACCATGACTTTGTTGATGTTCTCGGTTTAGAGCTTACCGCCGGGAGGGAATATTCCCCGGAATTTTCCTCCGACTCTTCTACAGCGTTTATGCTGAACGAAGCAGCGGTAAAAAAATTCGGATGGGAGGGCGACCCGATCGGAAGATCGATAGACCGCGTGCAGCCGGATGGCAGCGTGCAATTTACCGGCAAAGTCATCGGCGTCGTTAAAGATTTCCACTTTCGCCCGCTTCACGAGTCGCTGAAACCGCTGGTAATTCAATTTGGCGGCGGCCCCTATGCGGTTAGAATGTCGGGTACCAATATTCCCGCCACGATGGCCCATATTCAGGAATCCTGGAAAAAGTTTGTACCGGATTGGCCGTTGAATTACAAATTTTTGGATGACAATCTCGATCAGCTCTATCGCAAAGATGAAAAGCTCAGCAAAATCATTCAATATTTTACGATGCTGGCAATTTTTATCGCCTGCCTGGGTTTATTGGGCCTGGCCTCCTTTACAGCAGAACGGCGTACGAAAGAAATCGGCGTACGAAAAGTATTGGGCGCAACCATTCCAAGCCTGATCGTTCTCACATCCAAAGAATTTACGAGATTGGTTGTGATTGCGTTTATTGTGGCCTCGCCAATCGCTTATTTAGCGGCAGATAGCTGGCTGCAAAATTTTGCCTATCGCACCGATATTGGCGTGGGCGTCTTTTTAATCGCCGGGTTTGTAGCCCTGAGTATTGCGCTGGTTACCGTCGGCTATCACGCTGTAAAGGCCGCACTGCTAAATCCGGTGGAAAGTCTGCGCTACGAATAGAATTTCCAAACTCCAGTTTGGGGCTAGCTTTTGTGGCGTTGAAAAAAAACAAAAAAGAGGCACAACCGATGTTTACAACATTTATGAGGTTACTGCTATTTCTCTTTTTAAGCTCGCCACTATTTGCACAAAGCTGGCCCCAATGGCGCGGCCCAAACCGTGATGGCGTTGCACAAGCAGTAAACCTGCCAACTGTTTTACCCGATAATCTTACCCTGCTCTGGCAAGTAAATGCCGGGGCAGGTGTTTCTTCGCCGGTAATTTCCGGCAATCAAATTTATTTGCTAACCCGCGATGGCGACGATGAAGTCGTTTCCTGCTATAACTCCACGAAAGGTGATTTGATCTGGCAGAAACGTTATTCGGCAAAGTTCATTGCAAATCCCCAGGCAGATATTCCACGCTGGTTTCCCGGCTCCAAAGGAAAGGGGCCTTTTTCAACGCCTTTATTTCATAATAACCGGCTTTACACACTCGGCGTAGATCGCATCTTTTCTTGTTTTGATGCTAAAACCGGCGAATTGAAATGGCAGCATCATTATTTCCCAACAACAATCCCTGATAAATTAACCTACGAATGCCCGCCGTGCGGGTGCAGCGAAGATGGAAACGTGTTTGCTGCCCCGGGAAAATGCACTGCCTGCCAGATGACTTTTTCAGCCATGGGTTTGGAAACCTCTGCAACTTCTATTGGGAATTATTATGGCGCAGTCGCTTCCCCGGTTGTTGCAAAAGATCAGGTTATCATTCATGTTGGCAATAATAAGCAAGGCATTGTAATTGCTCATGACCTTGCTTCCGGCGAAAAAATTTGGGAATGGAAAGGCCCGGCAATAGCTTCCTCCTCTCCGGTGATCGCTGAAATTCATGGCATATCTCAACTTGTCTCGATTACCAGAGTCAGTGTCTTTGGCATTTCGGTAGACACCGGCGAATTGCTCTGGGAATTCCCGATTGAAAACAATGCCCAAATTGTTACTCCAATCGTTTCGGGTAACCTGGTTATCTTTGCCGAATATCGCAGGCCAATCAGGGCAATAGAAACAACAAAGAGTGAAGATGTCTGGACTGCTCGGGAGGTCTGGGATAATTCGGAGCTAACACTATGGACCAGCACCGCAGTACTCGATGGCAAACAGTTATACGGTTTTTTCTATTCCTCAAAAGGCCAATTTTGTAGCGTTGATATTCACACCGGAAAAACGCATTGGCAAAGCGAAGGCCGGCAAGGGGCAGCTGCCTCCCTTATTTCCGCCGGAAAATATTTGTTTGCACTAAAGGAAAACGCTGATTTAATCGTTATCGATAAAAAAGAGAACGCCTTTTTTCCCTTAAAAACCTATTCGGTTGCAGAAAGCCCCACCTGGTCACACCCGGTTTTGTGGGATAACAAAATCCTAATTAAAGATGTAGAGAACTTAACACTCTGGGAAATCCAATAAGGAGGAACTTTATGTTAGACAGAAATCAATTTTTTATTTTTTTGCGAATCGTTTTACTTACGGCTATTGGAATTGCGACACTGTCAAATTCACTTATCGCACAACAATCAGAACATACAGAAAGCAAAAAAATAGAGTACATTTGCCCCCCTTGCGGCCATAATTGTTTGGAAACCATTTATCACGAACCCGGTGCTTGTGGCGAATGCGGGATGAATTTCGTCAAATTAGCCGATTACAGGGCGTCGCAGCAACAGGGAGCCGCGCAACCGCAGCAAACTGCTGCCAGCAAAAAAGTGGCCGTGTTAATTTTCGATGGCGTGCAAATTATCGACTACACCGGTCCCTGGGAAATATTCGGCGGTGCGGGATTTGAGGTATTTTCAGTGGCAAAATCGACAGAGGCGATAAACACCGTTTATGGAATGGCTGTCGTTCCGCAGTACGATCTCAAGAATCACCCCAGGGCTGATATTTTACTAATTCCCGGCGGAAATGTATTTGCCACTCAAAGCGATCCCGAGATTCAAGAATGGTTGAACAAGCAGGCGGAACAAGCAGAAGTCGTTCTCTCGGTCTGTAACGGCGCTTTTATTCTGGCGAAGTCCGGCCTTTTAAATGGCCTAAAAGCAACAACCACTCGCGGGTTGATCAATGGCCTGCCCAACGCCGGTACAAACATCACAATAGTGAAGGATGTCCGCTATGTGGATAATGGCAAAATAATCACCTCCGGTGGCCTCAGCGCTGGAATGGATGCCGCCCTGCACGTTGTCGAACGTATCCATGGAAAACAATTTGCCGATCAATTGGCGTACGGGTTAGAATACCAGTGGTTGGAGAGCAATAATGAATAATAGATTCATTATGCTTTTTCTAATTTCATATTTTATCATCTTGTTCTTTTTAAGCGCGGGATGTGAGAGGGCAAATCAGGCTGTTTTTGAAGCAGATATTGAAGACCGCAATCCCTGGACACATCTAAATTTCCAAAAATAATCCGGAGAATTTTCAATTTGCCATCGTCACCGACCGGCAGGGCGGAATGCGGCCCGGCATATTTGAAAGCGCGGTGGAAAAGCTCAATCTGATGCAACCGGAATTCGTTATGTCTGTTGGCGATCTAGTACAAGGCCACGGCGAGAGTAATCCCATCACCGATGAAGAAACCAAAAATCGCTGGCCTTAAATCCGGATAATTCAAATGCACAACGTATGTTAGACCGGTTAAACCAATAGGGTGTTTTGTTATTTTTAAATAAAAAATTAAAATCATAAAACTAAAATGCGATTCCTCAGTTAAAAAGTGAGCTGTGAGCCTAATTCATTTCAGGTCAACTTTTTATTTATTAAAGGAGGATAGCATGAGAATTGCTACTCGCGCAGGTGCTTTCGGTATTATTGCCGTTTTATTTTCAGTGGTTTTAGTAGGTCAAACCAGGATCGATTCATCGTTTGCCTTTCAAACGGATCCGGCAAAGCGGTTTGGGCTTTATATCCCTTCAAGTTACGTCGAAGGTGTTCCGAATAAAGCCGTTTTAGCCCTTCACCCCTTTCATCAAGCCTGGGGAAATTCAACAACCTGGTGTGATATTCTAACGGATTTTGCAGAGGCGAACAATCTCGTTATGGCTTGCCCCGATGGCGGCCAGGATGGCAGAATTGACGACGCCATCGATAAGGCGTTTTTCACCGCACTATTAGACTCGGTTTCCAATTGGTACACCATCAACCCGGACAAAGTTTTCATTTTAGGCTTTTCCTGGGGCGCCAGGGCAGCTTATACCTATGGGTTGGCAAACCATGAAAATTTTGCCGGGTTTATTACCATCGGTGCATTTGTAAATGGCACCAACGAAGTTACCCCCACGTTGCTGGCAAACTCCGACAACGAGCCGTTTTATATTATGCATGGCGACCAGGACAATGTTGCCAATATCAACACGGCCTTTTTTCCCATTCGCGATGCGCTGATTGATAATGGCGCTATCGTAAACTCCTTAATTTTAGAAGGCGTTGGTCATACGATTAACTTCCCCAATCGTGATCAAATTCTTACAACCGCCTTCAATTGGGTTGATTCGGTGGATAGCGATATTGCCGTTGGTATAGAAGACGCTCCTTCCACAATTCCGAGCTTACATAAGTTAGAGCAAAACTATCCGAACCCGTTTAATCCAACCACAACAATCACCTATTCCATCGGAAAACCCGGGCCGGTTTCCATTAAGCTGTATGATATTACCGGTAGAGAAATTCAAACCCTTGTAAACGAAGTTCAACCGGCAAATACATATTCCATTAATTTCGATGCGAATGAATTATCTAGCGGTATTTATTTTTACCGGCTGCAAGTGGATCGGAATTTTGTGGATATGAAAAAGATGGTACTTTTGCGATAAGGTTGAAACGTTTAGGAAACTTTTTCATACCACCTAAAAATTCGATAACTTATTTATTTCATTGAGTTTAGCGCTTTTACTGAAATGATAAAGTTTCCTAAACATCTTCTACTCAATTAAGGAAAATATATGCGAAATATCGCTCCTCTGAATGCCGCGTTCCTCGGGATAACTACACTACCATTATCAGTTGCATTCAATGGTGGCATTGCCCAGGAAAGAGTGATCAACGAGCCGTTAAAATTCAACAGAATTACCAGCCTGAATGGGCACGAACGCTCACTCTCCTTCTCACCGGACGGATCAAAAATTGCTTTCCAATCCGATGTGAATGGCAAAACGGATATTTTTATTGTGCCGGTTGCAGGTGGCGATCCGGTTCGAAAAACGCTATCGGAAAATAACGATTATCGCCCATCCTGGTCGCCGGATGGAAAATGGATTGCGTACGAGTCGGAACGGGATGGCGAAAAAGAAATTTGGATTGTTTCGGTAGAAGGCAATCAAAAGAAGCGAATTACACCACCCGGTATAACGGCCTGGCGACCATTTTGGTCGCTGGATGGAAAACAAATCGCCTTTCATTATCAAAAAGATACGTATGAGGAAATTTGGGTCACCAGTTTAAACGATGGTAAACCACGCCAGTTAACCGGCGGCCCCGGCAACAAAAATGGGTTTGGCTGGTCGCCGAACGGAATGTATTTCGGCTATTCCGTGCGCGGCAGCGAGAATGAGAATTTATTTGTGATTCCGGCAAAGGGCGGCGAACCGCTTCAAATAACCAATCACCGCGACCACGAGTGGCAGCCGCGCTGGGCTCCCGATAGCAAAACCGTACTGTTTTATTCCACCTGGGAAAACGAGATGACCGAAGTGTGGACAACTGATATCACAACCGGAGAGCTTACTCGCATCAGCAATCATCACGATGAAGATTTTGCCCCGCAATGGTCGCCGGATGGGAAACAAATTGCCATTGTTCAAAGCCCCGGTGGCTCAGTT
>CAXHHS010000190.1:0-9683 GCA_964015645.1 uncultured bacterium | reverse complement strand
AACTACCATCGATCGTAAGATGTGATGTGTGATGTAAATCTTCAATTCCTCACCGCTTTCCAGGGTCGCTTTCCAGCCTTTGGGATAATACACTTCCGAGAGAACTAGCAAGGCTGTTTGATTGGTGGAAACATCCAGCATTAGTTTATTAGGCGAAAAATGTGTCACCTCTGCCTGGCTGTTGCTATCCGGCGCGGCAATCGATTGCTCCAATGGTTCTTCTAACACGGCGATTTCTTGCGGGTTAAATTCCAGCGAATTGAGATAATTTAACCGCTCCACGCCATCTTCAATTACACGAGATTGGCCTACGAAAAAAGCACGCGGCAAAACACTCTCATTACGGAACACGTGTAATCCTTGCCGCTCATCTTCGCCCAGGTGGGTTAAACTTGGGTGATTGTATTTCTGTTGTGAAACGATGTATTTTCCATTCAACATGCTGACGACGTTTAAATTCAGCGGTATGTTCGGCGAAGTGGGATTAATGATATTATTGGAAATGATGTCCTGAATCGTCTGCATTTTGGCCGGATTGTAACCGCCGATGGATTGGTAATGATACGTCCAGCGGGAATCCTGTGCCATACGGCGGATCGGCGGTAACACCCGGTAAAGCGATTTATCTTGTTTGATGGTGCGATCAATCGCATTTTCGCGATAGACCTGGTTTTCTACTTGTGTTGTATTCACAAAACTACCATCGAGATAGTTTACGGTAATCAACCCCAAATCCAGCAAAACCAAAGCAGCAATTCCGGCGATCAAAAAACTGCGTTTTCCGGGTTGGCGGGTAAAGAAAAAAAGCAACCCGGCAGCGCCGGCAAAAAATAGCAGCGTGCGGATGGCAGAATTTTTTAATACCTCCAAGCGTGCTTCTCGAAAAATCTCGATTAGCTGCCTTGCTTGATCCTGTCCAAAGCGGGCAGCGTAGCGTTCTGCTTCGCCTGGCTGGGTTAGCGAAAAACTTGATCCGATCAACAACGGAATTACCAATAGTACAAAATATGCCCCGGATAATATTAAAAATTTCTTTTGGTTATCTTTGTCTCGCAATCCTTCGGTTAATAAAAAATTGAATCCAAAAGCCGCTAAAACACAAACGTTAAAAGATACCAGTGTCAAAATCATCATCGGAACGCGGAATTTATCGAAGAAGGGGAGGTAGTAAAAAAACAGCTTGTACAGTGGGGCAAAATTTCGCCCTAATGATAGCAGTAAGGCCAGCAGCATTAAAAACGTCAGGCTTTTTACAATCGGATTTTTCCATTGAAAAACAATTGCGATCAATGCCAAAAATGCCAGCAATACGCTAAGATATTCATAAGATTGCGTAATCGGCAACTCTCCCCAATAAGCGGGAATTGGCTGGTTATTTAACGCCGGAACACGGATGGTTTCATCGGAAGTGCCTCCATGAAACCTCGGCACAATCAAATTCCAAAGTTCCGCTAAAGAGTAAGACCAATTTGTGGCGTAATCGAACCCGACGCCTTTTTTATCCTTCTCAGACACTTCTTCGGTTAGTGAAATGGCGTTTCCGCCACGGGTGGAATACGGGGTATAATCATTTGTAACAAATAGCGGTTGGGCAACAATCATTACAATCAGGGCTAACGCGGCAATAAACAGGCCGTTAAACTTTAAAAAATCTGCCCAACGTTTTTCGATAGCCATTTTTAGATAAGGAACAATCCCAATAAAAAGTAATAGCAATATTGTATAAAAAATGATTTGATAGTGCTGCGTTCGCAGTTGTAGTGCAAATACCAGGGTAAACAGAAACATCCATAACAGGTTGCGATTATTGAGAAGACTAAGAAAAGCGATCATTACCCACGGCATCCACATCAGCGCGCGTAATTTTGAAAAATGCCCTACAACAATAAGGGCGTGAAAATGCGGAATCATCACAAAGGCAATGGCGGCCAATATGCCGGCAATACTGCTTAAACCCAGGAATTTAGCCAATAAAAAAATTCCGGCAGCCCCTAACAATAAGTAAGAAACTCGCCAATCAAGAATATCGGTAATGCCTTGCAAAAGCGTATCGAATGACCAGCTAATACCATTATGGCGATGATAGGTTGGCATTCCGGCAAACATGTAGGGATTCCATAGTGCGCGTTCGCCGCTTTCGGCTTCATATTGTTTCACTTGTTTGGTATTGCCGATGCCGGAAACAACATCGCTGCCTTGCACGTCCAAGCCATCGATGACGATGGGTTTATAAAGCACTATTAAGCCGATGAATAACAGGCTAAAAATCAGCCATATAACGCGCGGTTTTTCCAGGAGATCGAACAAATCAGTTTGGGGGGAGTCTTTCAGAATTTTAGCGGCGGCTGAAGGCCGTTTCGTGGGTTTCTTTTTCGCTTTCGCCATTTAGCGCCTCGTGGATGTTTTGAATTTATGAAATCTAAGTAACATATTTCTGTATAACGCTTCCGTAACTTGCGGCGCTTAATATATCCAAACTTTGCGGTAATTCAAAAGACTTTGCGTTGTGTAAGGGCCGAAAACGCCGGGCAAAATAAAAATTTTAGGTGGTATTTCTTAAAGAAAAAAAATACTTTATAACCAATTAGATTAATAGACTGTAGCTGTTTAGACTTTAGAAAAAACAATAGCGTCGAAACAGTTTTTCATCTTAATAAGGTAGGAGAATCCGAATGAATTTCGAATTAAGCGAAGCGCAAATTTCCATCCGCAATTTGATTCGTGAATTTGCCAAAGAACGAATCGAGCCGGATGTCATGAAATATGATGAAAGTAAAGAATATCCCGCTCACCTAACACAAGAGATGGGTGAGCTGGGCATTTTGGGCGTGTTTTTCCCGGAAGAATATAGTGGCGCCGGCATGGGATATGTTGAATATGCCCTTATCTTAGAAGAAATATCGGCAGTCGATCCTTCGATTGGCCTGACGGTTTCCGCCCACAATTCGCTCGGCACAAACCATATTTACATGTTCGGCAATGATGTGCAATTAGAAAAATACCTGCCGCATTTAACCACCGGAAAATCCTTAGCTTCCTGGGGTTTAACCGAACCCGGCGGTGGCAGCGACGCATTCGGCATCAAAACCACGGCCCATAAAGAAGGCGACGATTGGGTCTTGAATGGCTCAAAAACCTTCATCACTAATCCCAATTATAGCCATTACCATGTGGTAATGGCGCGCACCAACCCGGAAAATGGTAAAGCCGGTATTTCCGCATTTATTGTCGAAACAGGAATGCCCGGGTTCACCGTCGGGAACCCGATGAATAAATTGGGCATGCGCGCCAGCGATACAGCGGAGATGTTTTTTGAAGACTGCCGGGTTCCCGCGCAAAATATGTTAGGAGAAGAAGGCCAGGGCTATTTTAACGCCCTCAGCATTTTAGATGGCGGGAGAATCGGTATTGCCTCGATGTGCGTCGGTATTGCCCACGGCGCGTACGAACATGCGGTGCGTTATTCCCAGGAACGCTCGGCATTCGGCAAAACGATTTCCAAATACCAGGCGATTAAGATGAAGTTAGCGGATATGGCCACCCAAATCGACGCCGCCCGCTTACTGGTACATCGCGCTGCCTGGATGAAAGACCAGGGCAAAGACGTAAACCTGGAATCTGCGATGGCAAAATTGCATAGCAGTGAAGTCGCTGTGAACGTCGCCAACGAAGCGGTGCAGATTTTTGGCGGATATGGGTACATCAAAGAATTTCCGGTGGAAAAATATTACCGCGATGCCAAATTAGGTACCATTGGTGAAGGCACTTCCGAAATTCTGCGGATGGTAATTGCTCGTGAAGTTATCAAAAAATATTCGATTGAGCTGGAGACGGAGTTGGTTGGTTAATTTTGTAACGCAAGTTTCCAACTTGCGAACTCTTGCAATAACTATATTCCGAAAAGCCGGGATGTGTTATATTCGAAACCGCAACCCGAGGTAAGGGCCATTGCCATCATAAGCCGGGTTCTTGGGATGGCCGAATCCCTTGCCATTGGAAATATGGATGTGCCGCCATCCCAAAAGAACTTTCGCATTCTCATTTAACCCAATCGCCAGGCCAAGACTGTATCGCTGGGTAAAATTCCAGACGGTTCCGCCGGGGGGAAAGGCGTTATTCGTAAACACCATCCCTGCCCCGGCATCAACAAACAAGCTGTGAGATTGGATTCTTAAAACATCCCATCTTAAGAAACCCAGAAAACCGGCGCCGAAAACATCGGCTTTTTGTTTAATGACGGGGATACTATCTTCTAACGTTCTCTGGCCGCTGGTCAACATCAGGTAAGCATTGCCGTTGATGGAAAACCCGCGAAAGAGATTAAAACCGGTTTCAGCATTGAGCTGCACAATCGATATATCCCTGTCGGAATCCTGGCTATCATAGTATTCGATATATGCCGCCCAGGTTTTTGCTCCTTTTGCAAACATATTTTTGGAGGAGTTTTTTCCCGACAATCCATTTTGTGCGCTAATATCGTTCAAGGTTGTAATGCACAAAATACCGGTTAGTAAAATATTGAAGTGTTTCATTTATATAATCCCCGGGCAACAGTCAAAAAGGAAGTTTTTTTACGCGGTTGCATTGTTGAAATTATTCTATTCGCTTAAAATTATCAAGAAGTATTTGGCCTAAACATTGTACCGTGTCGTCAGGGAATTTGATAGCGGTCGGGAAGTGGATATTGATGCAATCCATTGCTCAAGGTTCCTCCCGGGTATATGCGGATCATTCGCAAGCGGGTGCAACACATTGATTATAGTCTCGATCATGATGATTTGTTGAATCCACACTTTAAAACGAATTCCTAATGGGAGATATTTTGAGTTTGCAAGAAGATTTAGTTCACTTTACTGCTGCTGTGCGGGAGATTGGGGAGAGATTGTTAAAGTAGTTCTGAAAACTGAAAAGCTTTATGCGGTTGAAGCTGCAATTTTTCCCTTTCGGCAATTTGGGTGTTGCAAAAAATTTTCAGAATCGTTATCTTGAATTCGTCTTTACAAAAACGACTTATCGATTACAGAATAAGAGTAGAAAAAGTGCTGAAAACTTTCTTACACAAGTGGTATGAAGTGTATTAGTTTTTACTAAAATCTTTTATAAAGAAAGCTTTGGCACTTAAATCAGCAATTTTATAACATGTAGTTTTAAGAAGACAACTAATTATTAATTATACAGTTATGTCCATAATCTCCATTGGTAATTATCTAGAAATTTTAGGGAAAAATAAAAACCGATACTATTGACATCGATCCTTATGGAAGACTTGTCAAGATAAAATAGAAAGGTAAAGTTCGATGCCTGAAAAAAATAAAGTTATTTCCATAACAGCTGTAATCGTATTGGGCATTGATATTACACTGCTGCTTTACAGCGCCTCCCGTACAGGTAGTACTTCCCTCGCGAGTTTGATTACACAAGCAATAATTATCATTATTGCTGGACTTTTTCTTTTTTGTATAAAACAGTTAATAGTAAATAATCCGAAATGGAAATCTTTTGCCGGTTCAATACCATCTTTTCTTACATCGATAGGTATCCTTGGTACATTTGCGGGCATATTTATTGGGCTTGTTAATTTCAATACTGAGCCTGGAATGTTAGATGAAAGTGTTAAATTATTACTTGAAGGCATGAAAGTTGCCTTTTCAACTAGTATCGCTGGCTTGTCTTCTTCTCTTTCTTTGCGTGTCGCCCACTCAATTGTAGTTAGTATAGAAATGAACGACCCCTTTGGAGATCCATTTTCGAGCCCAACTGATAATATGATGATCATGAGTGTTCCAGATCTTGAGAAGCATATAGCGACCTTGAACCGAACAATTGGAAATCTACATAAGGTTGTTACCGATCTTGCTGCAGTAATCAAAAATAGGATATCTAAGTGAAAATTAAAATAGAACAAAAAGCACAGGAGTCCTGGGTATCTGCTACAGATCTTATGTCCGGTTTGATGCTCATTTTTATGTTCATTGCAGTCGTCTTCATGCGAAATGTTTCCCAGGAGCGTGATTCAATGAAAAAAATTGCACAGGAATGGGCTGAGACAAAAGATACCATCTATCAAGCTTTATATGCCCAATTCGAGGATAGTCTTAAATCATGGCAGGCGGAAATAGAACCAGACTCTCTAATTGTCCGCTTCCGCGAACCTAAAGTTCTCTTTGAGGAAGGGTCTACGAAATTGACGCCGAGATTTATAAACATTCTGAATAGTTTTTTTCCTAGATACCTCAATGTTCTTAACGAATTCGCAGAAAGCATTTCAGAGATTCGTATTGAAGGACATACATCGTCTGAGTGGGGACCTAAAACACCCCCCGAAGAATCTTACTTTTTAAATATGAAACTTTCACAAGGACGGACCAGAGAAGTTTTAGAATATTGTCTTTCTCTTAAGCAAATAGGTTCACTATATACTTGGGGACAAAAAGTCATTATTGCCGCAGGGATGTCTTCTAGTAGATTGGTTCGTAGGAATGGAGACGAAGACAAAGAGGCATCTAGGCGTGTGGAGTTCAGAGTCAGGACAAATGCTGATGAAAGATTGTC
Organism: uncultured bacterium; assembly: GCA_964015645.1. Classification (GTDB taxonomy): domain Bacteria; phylum Calditrichota; class Calditrichia; order RBG-13-44-9; family J075; genus CAXHHS01. The sequence goes on along the minus strand of CAXHHS010000190.1, from coordinate 3,131 downwards.
CTTAATTCTCAGCCCTCACATAGGTGATAGCTCAAACACCGAGATACTGAACAAAAATCATTCTAAAGCATCGTATAACCTCCTTACCTCGCTTAAAGATTCCGGTCGTGAATATTTCAGAAGACATAATTATCAGCTTGCAATTCGAAATTTCACTCAAGCACTGGAAATAAATCGAAATGATGATTGGACTCTATCATATCTTGCTGAGTGTTATCGTTTGATAAAGGACTATAGTGCCGCTCTTGAGAAAGCTAACACAGCTATTAGAATTAATCCCAAAAGAGCTTTCTCTTTTAGAGTTCGAGGTCACATTCACTATAATGAAAATAGATTCTCTGAAGCCATTAGCGACTTTGATAAAGCTCTCCAACTTGAGCCTGAGAATGATTGGACTCTACCATATCTTGCTGAATGCTACCGCATGATAAAAGATTACAATACTGCTCTTGAGAAAGCTAATAAAGCCATCAAAATCAATAAGAAGCGTGCATTTTCTTTCAAAATACGAGGTCTCATCTACTATGACCAGCAAAAATATGTTGAGGCAAGAAATGACTTCACTGCAGCTCTCAAGCTAGAACCAGAGGATGATTGGACACTTCGTATGATACAAGCGTGCGAGTCCGAGAAATAATGTGAAGAAAAACCATTTCCGTACACTACTTGGAATTGGATAGTAAAATTATAAAGTGTCAGTGTGAATTTAGAGTTTGATGCATTTTAAGGTTTACTGAAAAAAGCGTTACTCTTTAAAAACAATTGTTTATTTCCCTGAAAATAGTAAATTAGTGCATGATGCTCTGCTTCAGATGAAATTGGATACAGCATAGTTTTACACCACTAACGCGCGAACCAATGGATCATAACTGCCTCAAAAAATGCTTCGTCAACTCAAACGTATTCAAAAAATCATCCCATTCCAATGTTTCCGGTTTATCATCGATATGGTGGTAGGGCTGCTTGCCATCATTGGTATAAAGATAAAACCCCTTTACGCCTTTTTCCACAAATGGATAATGATCGCTGATGGGCGTGTGCGGGCGTTTGCCGAGTTCGCCGAGGCCTAACGAATCGTTAACTGCTTTTAAAATGGTGTAATATTCCGGTAAATCTTCCCCGCCCATTGCTACAATGCCGCTTTCGCCGGAGGCCACCATATCCAGGTTAATCAAAAATTTAACTTCGTTTAGTTTTACGGGAGAATGTTCCGCGAAGTATTGGGAGCCTTTTAGCCCAACCTCTTCACCGGAGAACGCGACAAAAAGAATTCCATGCTTAAGCGGGTTCTTTTTAAAGTGTTCTGCCAGGCATAGCAGCAATGCTACACCACTGGCATTATCGTTTGCGCCGGGAAAGTAAACATTCTCGCTAAACCCGCCAATATGGTCGTAATGGGCAGTGATGATAATGGTGGAATCGCTCTTGAACTTTCCAGGAAGATAGCCCACCACATTCTGGGTCTTTACATTTTTGAACTTAGATTTAACCGAATACGAAACGGTTTCCACATTCGGCGGGAAAGCGCTGGTTAACACTTCGAAAATCGGGATGTTTTTGGCGATATTCGGTTTCCCGTAGGTTAGCTTGTCTACTAAAATGATCATAGCCCGGGCGCCTAAAACTGTCGCTACATCTGCCCGGGAGGCATAAGAATAGTCGTTCTTTTCCAGCTTTTTTACTTTCTTTAAAATATTGGGAATTTTTCCTTCAACCAAAAGAATTGCACCGGCAACATTTACTCCCTGGTAATCATTTAAATTTTTTTGAGGAATCATCAACCCATTTCCGGCAAGAACAACTCCCGAATGGTTTTGAATTTCCCCCGAACCGCTCATGCAATACGGAAGAAAGTCCTCGCCTAATGTCAAAGCCGTACCATTTACTGTTAGCTCCGGCTCCGCTTTAAAATAGTTTACCTTCATTTTAAAGGTTTGCATATAATCGTGGTCAAAATTCTCCAGGCCAATTTCTTGGAAGCGGCTTTCAATATATTGTGCTGCCAAAATGTGACCTTTGTTGGAATACCCGCGTCCCATTAATTCCGGTGAGGTCAGGTATTCCACATCTTTAATAGCAATTTCTTTTGGTGATTGAGCAAACAGTTGGGTAATAAAAGTAGTAAAAATAAAATATAAAAACAGGTAAAGCGCGTTAAATCGAATCCGGCTAAAGCGAACAGTCATAATTCTTCCCACAGGTTAAATGTAATCTTCTAATGTTAAGCATTTGAAAGTTCTTAAACAAATTTTGTTACTGCGCGAATGGCCCTAATTCTTTCCATTACCGGGGGATGAGAGTAATTGAGAAAAACATATAACGGATGCGGCGTTAAGTTTGAAAGGTTATGCACAGTTAATTTCTTCAATGCGTCAATCATGCTTCCGGGGTCGTTGGTTGTCGTTACGGCAAAATGATCGGCTTCATACTCATTCTTTCGAGAAAAAATCTGCATAAAAATCGAAAGTATTTCTTCAATGGGAGAAAACAGCATACCGAAAAAAATTAACCCGGCATAGATGGAAACCGATTCCATATAAAATGCCTCAAACAGCCCTTGATGGCTTAAGAAAATTGACAGCAGGTAAAACATAACGCCAGTATGTAAAATACTGATGATCATGCTTTGCAGAATATGCTTTTTCTTATAATGGCCAATTTCGTGCGCTAAAACAGCGACAAGTTCTTTTACGGAATGATTTTCAATCAGTGTATCGAATAGTGCGATGCGCTTATGTTTGCCGAAACCGGTAAAAAACGCATTGGATTTGCTGGAGCGTTTGGAGCCATCCATCACGAACAAATTTTCCAATGGAAAGTTAACGGATTTGGCATAAGATAAAATCGCCGAACGCAATTCTCCTTCCTCTAACGGGGTAAATTTATTGAATAACGGCATAATCCAGGTTGGAGCGATGAATTGCATAAACAGCATAAATACGGTAACGGCAATCCAGCAGTACAACCAGGCATTGCTGCCGGCAAATTCAAAAAAGGCCAGCACCCCGGCTAATACTGCCCCGCCGATGATAATGCCGAGCGCTAATCCTTTTGCCCGGTCGAGCACAAACGTTTTTGGCGTTGTTTTATTAAATCCGAACTTTTCTTCGATGACAAATGTTGAATAAATG
>CAXHHS010000189.1:0-9703 GCA_964015645.1 uncultured bacterium | reverse complement strand
GCACCATCGTAAGGAGTCTTTTCAAGATGAGTTCCGGCGGATTTGTAAAAAATATGGGGTCGAATTAGACGAGCGGTATGTTTGGGATTAATATGCGCAAATTGTTTCTAAAACCCTTACAGGGTTTTGATGAATGTATTCTTTTTACCCAGGGTTCGGTGTTTTTTACCGAACCCTGGGCTTTGGTCTATTGACCGCTTCGCGGTATTGATTAAGTCGATCTGGGCTTTTTCTGGTCAGTATAAAAGATAGTACACATATATTCGTCGTTTGTATGTATAGAGTAACCTTTGTAAGACAAGGAATTATTAGAGTGTAAAAGCAAGGAACCACATCATGAAATCTCGATATATCTTTTTTCTTTTCATTTGGATGTTTTGCAACCCTTTTTCGCAAGCGCTGGCGCAGGGGGAAACACAATATTATTTGCGTATTACACCTTTTGAAAGCCCGCAAGACTCGCTAACGCTGCTGGCCGAGCTGCGCTTTTGGCAGGAATTCCGCGAGCAGGCGGAACGCTCGCAGACGGTAAACATTGCCGCCGGGTGGGACCAAATTGTAACGCTATCAGAATACGCCGAAGAAACCGCCCGTACCCCGGCGATTTTTGATACCTCCACCATTTCCGCCCCGGCGATGATTGCCCCCGGCTACCACTTGCAGGGTAACATTCGCTATCGCGGAAAACAGGCGCTGGAAGTGGATTTAACGATTTTGAATATCCAAAATGGCACCCAAACGGCAGCGGAACATGGCCGCATTCCCCTTTCGAACGATCCTTTTAAAGACGAGACCGCCCCCGCCCTGCGCCGCATTATCCGCATGCTATTGGAACCGCTCGATCCGCAGCTCCAAAAACAGCGCGAGTGGTTAGGCGAACCGTTTTCCCCGGAGAAGATTAATATTCTGGTAACCGATTTTACCGATGTAAACGGCAAAGTCGATGAACGCGGAAAAGCCTGGGCGACCAAAATTTTTAACGAATTAAGACAGTTTATGGAAAATGATGAAGCGCTGCAAGACGTAGCAGAAGTAAAACGACTCTATGCCGAAGCCTCCGGCGTAACCATCCGTGAAAAAGACCGTGCCCGAGAAACCGCCGAAAGACTCTATGCCGATATGATCATCTGGGGTCAAAACCTTTGCATAACGGACTCGGTGTGTTACTTTGCCAAAGCCTTAATAACCCACGAAGCCCGCACCGCTACTACCATACAGGAAGGCGTGATCCACCAAACCCAACTATTGCGCGCCGACCTGCCGTTGTTGATTGGCGCAGAAGCCAATGTGCTGGTAAGATTTATTATTGGCTGGACCTACCTCAACGACCAGCGCTACCTGCAATTCCAACAAGCACTTACCTATTTGCAGCAGGCCCTGGAAGGCGCCAAAGATAAAAACCGCAGCGACTTGCTGAAATGGGCCGCCAGAGCAGCGCTGGATGCCGGGCAGTACGGCCAGGCTTTGCAGTGGTATAAAAAACTGGAAGAGATCCAGACATTGACGGTAGATCGAGGAAACTTGGCCACAACTTACAACCAAATCGGTTTGATTTATGACAAGAAAGGCGATTGGGATAAAGCTCTGGTTTTTCATAGAAAATCAGAAGCTATTCGCCTGGAATTGGGCGATAAGACCGGGCTGGCAGCCACCTATAATGGCATTGGAGGGATATATTACCAAAAAGGCGATTGGGATAAAGCTCTAATTTTTTATGAAAAGTCGGAAGCCATTCGCCTGGAAATGGGTAATAAGGTCGGGCTGGCTCGCATCTATAATAACATCGGTTTAATTTATGATAATAAAGGTGATTGGGATAAAGCTCTCGTTTTTTACGAAAAGTCGGAAACCATTTTTCTGGAAGTAGGCGATAAAGCTAATTTAGCTAAATCCTATAATAACATAGGTTTGGTTTATGACAAGAAAGGCGATTGGGATAAAGCTCTGGTTTTTTACGAAAAGTCGGAAGCCATTCATCTGGAAGTGGGTAATAAGGCCGAACTGGCAACCACCTATAATAATATTGGCGTAATTTATGACAAGAAAGGCGATTGGGTTAAAGCTCTGGTTTTTCACGGAAAGTCGGAAGTTATTCGTCTGGAAGTAGGCGATAAGGCCGGGCTGGCACCCACCTACAATAACATTGGCATAATTTATGACAAGAAAGGCGATTGGGATAAAGCTCTGGTTTTTCATGAAAAGTCGGAAGCTATTCGTCTGGAAGTGGGTGATAGAGCCGGGCTAGCAACCACCTATAATAGCATTGGAGGGATTTATTACCAAAAAGGCGATTGGGATGAAGCATTGTTTTTTTACGGAAAGTCGGAAGCCGTCAGTTTGGAAGTGGGCGATAAGGTGGAGCTCGCAAACACCTATCATGGCATTGGAGGGATTTATGACAAGAAAGGCGATTGGGATAAAGCTCTGGTTTTTTACGAAAAGTCGGAAGCCATTTATTTAGAAATAGGTTATAGGGCTGGGCTGAACGCAATCTATACTAGCATCGCTAGCGTCTTTTACAAAAAAGGAAGCCTGTCGAAAGCCTTAGAATACGGACAGCAAAGTTTGCAAATTGCTCTGGACGTCGGTGACCCGGTTTCCGAAGCGCTTTCTCGCTGGTGGTTAGCTATAATCCTAAAAGACCAGCAGCAGTATTCGGATGCTATCTCCCATCTAGAAAACAGTGTAAAAATTTATCAGCATCTGAAGCATCCGAACCAAAAAGAGGTTTTTCAAGAACTATTAAATGTACAACTTCTCTCTTATTCTGCAACCGGTACTCACTACGTGCTTTTGGATGATTATTTAGCACGAATGAGCGATTTACAAAAAGGAGAGTTTTTCCTGCGTATTCCGGATTGGCCGCGGGCAACACAGTTTTACCACCGCTATTGGCAGGCCAACACCGATTCCATGGATGCCGGAGAAAAAGCCTCGCTGGAAAATTTGATTGGCATTGGCTACATCAAACAAAATATGGGGGATTCTGCCATCGTTTATTTGCAACCGGCGTTAGCGGCCTTTCAGCAATTGAGAGATCAGGAAATGGTAGGCACGCTGTATAACAATCTCGGTTCCGCCCATAAAATCCGCCGCGCCTGGCCGGAGGCGCAGCAGTGGCTACGTAAGAGCATTACCCACAACCGCGCTATTGCCGGGGACAGCGCGGCGGTGTTAGGCTACACCTATTACCACCTGGCAGATGTCTTTCAGCAAACCGAGCAGCCGGACAGCGCCCGTTATTACATCCAAAAAAGCCGCCATATTCGGGAGACATTAGAAGACGACGAGGGGTTGCAGGAAACGTTAGAACTGCAAGAGAAGATACAGTTGCTTAAAAAGCAATAGTTTAATTGGGTTAAAAAACGGCACAGCACAAATTGCATTGAATATCGAGATGGATATGGCCCGTGCTTCTGGATACTGTTGGCGAATTCGATTTTTTCAGAATTCCCCGCCTTAGAAAGGAGGGGACAGCATCGTGAAGCGTTTAGCGAACGATGCAGGGGTGGTTGAAAGCGCAGACCTCATCCAACCACCCCTGATTTTCTCGCTGAACGCGTCGAAAATCGGTCCCCTCCTTATCTAAGGCGGGGAATTTTTATAACACACCAATTCGCCAGCAGTATCCTTCAATGCGAGGCTATTCATTTTCAATCCATTCACCCAAATTATTGACAAATATCATATCTTTTACTGATATATCTCATTCCCCGAAATGATTCTCTTACTGCATATTGCGACTAATTTAGTCTAAAGTAAGTGTAACCTAACGAAAGGGGAATAATGATGAAACGGTACAATCTGCTAATTTTAATTCTTTCAACTGCTTTATTCTTTAGCGCATGTAATAGCGGGGATCAAAGTTCCGGCACTTCCCAGGGGGCAGAAACCGAATTTAAAGCCAATCACGGGCAGGCAGGGGTTAGTGATGATATTTCCGAAAAAAATATTTTGCAAGTGGCGCTAGGGTCTTCCGATCATACCACATTAGTTGCCGCTGTGCAAGCCGCCCAATTGGAAAATGTACTGGTCAACGCCGGCCCTTTAACCGTATTTGCACCGAACAATGCCGCTTTCGAAAAACTGCCCGCGGGTACTGTTGACAACTTGCTGAAGCCGGAGAACAAATCGAAATTAGCCAATATTATCACATCACATGCCTCGCCGGGAACGTTTAAAGACGATCTGTTAAAAGACGGAACGCAAATCTACCTGGCCACTGGCCAATATGTTAATGTTGAAGTAAAAGGCGGTGATACTTACGTAAATGGGGCAAAGATTTTAGGAACAGTTGATGCATCGAATGGAGTGGTACACGTAATTGATCAAGTTTTTCTTTTTTGAAAAGAAGTTTAACAAAAGCACATTTACATGCTTTGTTTACATAATTCAATTCGTTAGCGAAAAATTCCCCGCCTTTGTAAGGAGGGGACAGCATCGTGACGCGTCTAGCGAACGATGCAGGGGTGGTTGCACAAGTTCAGCGCTTTCAACCACCCCTGATTTTCTCGCTGAACGCATCGAAAATCGGTCCCCTCCTTTCTAAGGAGGGGAATTTTGTTAACTGATTTTTACGCCGATTCCGTTTCCCGCACCATACGCTCCAGTGCAAATTGCGGGCAGATGTTGTTTTGGATATAATCCACCAAATGGGTTGCCACGCCGCGAATACGCTTTTCGATCTTTTCATCCTGGCAATTACCCTCGGCGTCGAATACGCTGCGCACATTGGCAACAGATACTGGTCCCGGCAGCACAATCGCGCCAACATGGGAACAGACGCTCCGTAAATGCTCCAGCGACTTAATCGCGCCGATTTGCCCGGCAGCCACGCCTAATAGCGCAACTGGTTTGGCGGACAGTACGGAAGGGAAGCCGAGGTTTTCCAAAAACAGCTTCATCGAACTGCTAAAAGAACCGTGATACTCTGGCGTTGCCAAAATAACACCGGTTGCTTTCGAAACCATGTCCTGCAACGATTTTGACACGGTCGAGTCTCCCTGTTGCCCCGGAAAGGGAAGTTTTACTTCCTGCAAATCGATAATCGAATAGTTTAACTGCTGGTGGTTTTGCAACTCATCTGCGACCAGGGCTACTGCCTTCGCAGTATTATTTTCCGGGCGAGGGCTGCCGGAAACCACGACGATATTAAAGCCGCCATTACTTTCGTATTCCATATCGTATCTCCTTTTTTGTTTGCCTACCCCGAAAGGGGCTCCTTACGGAGCGAAACATACGAAAATATGCGAACGTTTTCGCTATTTTAATTTTTTCGTGAATTTCGCGTGTTTCATTGGAAAAAACTTCAGCCAACGTAAAAATCCTTCAGCGCTTGACATCATCAAAAAACACGTTCAATTTTGGGCGGTTAAAACGAGGTTCAGCAGATGCGGGAAAAAAATAAGGTGGTGGTTCTCCTCAGCGGCGGATTGGACTCCAGCACGGTGTTGGCAATTGCGCAGGCGGAAGGCTACGAAACCTACGCCCTGACCTTCCGTTACGGACAGCGTCATGAAGCGGAACTGGAAGCCGCCCGGCGAATCGCAAATCAAATGAATGTTAAACAGCACGTAATTGCCAATATCGATTTACGCATCTTTGGCGGATCGGCCCTGACGGATAATATCGACGTTCCCAAAGACCGCAGCGACGACGAAATGTCAGATGGCATTCCAATTACCTACGTTCCGGCGCGTAATACGATTTTTCTCTCCTTTGCCCTGGCCTGGGCAGAAGTGCTGAGCGTTAGCGATATTTTTATCGGCGTAAACGCAGTCGATTACAGCGGCTATCCCGATTGCCGCCCGGAATACATAACTGCGTATGAAAACATGGCCAACCTGGCAACCAAAGCCGGCGTGGAAGGTAAACAAACGCTAAAAATCCACACACCGCTCATTCACTTAAGCAAAGCGGATATTATCAAAACCGGGATAAAATTAGGCGTCGATTACAGCATCACCAACACCTGCTACGACCCCGCCCCAGATGGCGCAGCCTGCGGAAAATGCGATGCCTGTGTTTTACGATTGAAGGGGTTTAAAGAAGCCGGAATAACTGACCCAATACGATACTTAATTTAGTTTTGAGTGTTCCGGTGTTTGAGTAAACTTTTACTTGAATACTCGAACACAACCTCAAAAAATTCAATGAGTTACACAGTTAAAGAAATTTATTATACCCTCCAGGGCGAGGGGGCACAAACCGGTAGACCGGCGATATTTTGCCGCTTTGCCGGGTGCAATTTGTGGAGCGGTAGGGAAGCGGATCGCCATACGGCAATTTGCCAATTTTGCGATACGGATTTCGTTGGAACGGATGGCCCCGGTGGTGGAAAATTTTCCACCGCGGAAGCATTGGCGCAGGCGATTTTAAATCATTGGCCGGAAGGTTTTCGCAACAACGACGCACGGCCATTTGTAGTTTGTACCGGTGGGGAGCCGTTATTGCAATTGGATAAACCGCTAGTAAACGCTTTTCATCTACACAATATCGAAATTGCAATTGAAACCAACGGCACCATTTTGCCGCCGGAAAATATCGATTGGATTTGTGTTAGCCCCAAAGCAGGATCGGATTTTATCGTGAACTCCGGCGACGAGTTAAAACTGGTTTATCCCCAACCCGGCGCGGAACCCGAAAATTTTGCCCATCTCAACTTCCGGCATTTTCTGTTACAACCGATGGACGGTCCGGAGATCGAACACAACACACGCCTGGCGATGGAATATTGCCTTAAACACCCGCAGTGGCGGTTAAGCCTTCAGACGCATAAGATTTTGAATATACCATAGAGTTGCTATTGGGCATAAAAGTAGGCAGTGGGCAATAGGCAAATTTGTCTACTCTTAATGCGAATTAAAAACAGTTGCCTACTGCCTACTTCGTCTATTGCCTACTTCCTTCTATCGGTGCAGTTTACCGGAAAAGAGCTGGATCGGGATATGCACGCGAGCAGCCCAGGCTGCTTCCGTATGTTGGGCTAAGGGAAAGGCAAGGTGTTGCATTTCTTTCCCGGGAGTAAATCCCCTTTGCAGCAGGGCATGCGCCATGTGAAGTGTTGCTTCGTAATTATCGCCCGGCCAGCCGCTATCGAGGTAAATTTTGAGTTGCTTTCGCGTATCGATTTCTTCACCTCTCACTCTCTCAATCAAGTTATCACGAAACGAAAAGGTACTGGATAAGCAGCCAGCCCCGCCAAATACCTGCGGCCATTGCCAGGCTAAATAAAACGAGACAACGCCGCCGAGGGAAGATCCCATCACAAATGTATGCCTGGGGCCGGAAAGCGTGCGTAGGTTGCTATCGATCCAGGGTTTTAATTCTTCCACCAAAGAGCGCCCGTAATTTTCATATCCCGGCTGAGTATAATCAAGGAAGCGATCCGCAGCGTAAACTCCCACGATAATGGTTTGATCGATCAAATTCATCTGGCTTAGCAAATCATTCGTTTCGTCAATTTCCCATTCCTGCCCCAGGAAAGATTCCTGCGGAAAAAACAAATTGGTACCATCGTGCATGTATAGCACCGGGGAACGTTTTAATTGGTTTTCAAAATATCCCGGTGGCAGGTATAGCCGGAGTCGCTGGTTGCGATTTAAAATCGGCGATGGAACCTCAAAAATCCCGGTGATTTCTCCTTGTTGATCTGAAAAAAAATGCGGATAAAAATCCTGCGGTTGACCATCGGTTTTAAAGATTAGCAATTTGTTGGTACCGACCGACCAGTGCAACTGCACGCCATCCCGAATGCAGGGTTTAAATTGTAAACAAGGCAAATTGTACGAAATATTAAATTCGTGGATTTCGCCATTATCAGAAACGAGATTCGCTTCGATATCCGCATCCCAATCCTGTTCGCTGCGCAGCACAATTCGCCCTTGTTGCAAGGGATAGATAATTCGAATTTTGGTTTGGTACATTTTTTATCTCCCTGGTAATTTTTTTACTATAGATGAACATTGCAAAACCTGGGGAGGCAATTTTAGTATGCGAATCTATTTTATCAAAGTAGATATATATTTCCCTTTTGGGGTTGGAAACGAAGCAGTGTTTGTATAGTTTTTGGATTGTTTATTGAAACAGGAAAGGAATGAATTACACTAATGGAAATATTTAAAGAATTCACTTTTGAAGCGGCCCATTATTTGCCGAATGTGCCGGAAGGCCATAAGTGCCGCCGCTTGCATGGGCATTCCTTCCGCATCAGGATTTATGTGGATGGTCCGCTGGATAGCAATACCGGTTGGGTAATGGATTTTGCCGATATTAAATCGGCCTTCAGGCCGATTTATAAACAGTTAGATCATTACTATTTAAATGAAATCGAGGGTCTGGAAAATCCTACCAGCGAAAATATCGCCCGCTGGATTTGGCAGCGGTTGAAGCCGGGATTGCCCAATCTCAATAAAATTGAATTTCACGAGACCTGCACTTCTGGCTGCATCTACAGGGGAGAGAATGATTATTGAAAATTGAAAAATGAAGATTGAAAATTATCCATTTACAGAGGTAGCCTAAATGAGAACCAATGTCCCAAGTTCAAAACTCAAAACACCGAACGCAAAGCCGGCAACTCAAAGCATTGTCGATGTGCAAAATCGCCGGGATAATCGCGGAATACCAATCAACAAAGTTGGCGTTAGCAATTTGCAATACCCGATTGTAGTGTTGGATCGCGCAAAAGAAAAGCAATCTACGGTGGCGCGGGTAAGCATGTCGGTGAATTTGCCGCATCATTTTAAAGGCACGCACATGAGCCGGTTTGTGGAAATTCTCAACGAGCATCATGGCGACATGACAATGTGGACCATCCCAACCATTGTGCACAAACTCAAAGAACGGCTTGATGCCGAAAGCGCCCACATCGAAATGACATTTCCCTATTTTATCGAGCGCTCGGCCCCGGTTACCGGCGCAACGGCGCTAATCGATTACGAATCGACCTTTATCGGCGAAACCCGAAATGGCAAAGATGAATTTATCCTGAAAGTGAAAATACCGGTAACCAGCCTCTGCCCGTGCAGCAAGGAGATCAGCGACTACGGTGCGCACAATCAGCGTGGGGAAATAACCATCGCCGTAAAATGCGAAACGGAAATCGGCGAACCGGATATGATTTGGATTGAGGAAGTTGTGGAAATCGCCGAGAAATCCGCCTCCGCCCCGGTATACGCGCTCCTCAAACGCCCCGATGAGCGTTTTGTTACTATGCAAGCTTTTGATAATCCCGCGTTTGTGGAAGACATCGTTCGCAATGTCGCCTTGCGCTTAATGGACATCAAAAAAGTGGTTTGGTTTAATGTAAATGTGGAAAATTATGAGAGCATTCACAATCATAATGCCTTTGCCTGTGTGGAATGGCAACGGGAGGAAAAAGGATTAAGGATAAAAGAGAAAGGATAAAGCGGGGACAGCAGACTGGAGTTAAATACAAAAAAGATTTTTTTACCGTTGATGATAAATAACAAATTGTGTTATCCGGTTAGGCTCTATTTTCGGCGTTTATAATTGAACGCGCTATTTTTAAACACAGAGAACGAAATTAAGAATGGAGTCTAAAATATGTTGAATAAACAAAAATCTTTGGAAAAGAAATCACGCCTTAACATCTTATCGCAACGTTTTTCCCTTCTATTATTTATTTATGTAAGTGTAATAAATTCAGAGGCTTTTGCCCAGCGAATTCACTGCCCAATTA
>CAXHHS010000188.1:0-9759 GCA_964015645.1 uncultured bacterium | reverse complement strand
ACCCCAAAATTTTCAATTTCGGGGTACCCCTGGGCTATGATCTCGAACGCCGTTGGCGTTATTGGTTACTGCACAGCAGTTATAGACCAAAGCCCAGGGTATCACCCTGGGAGAGAAATACCAGACATAATTTTACCCTGCCACGTAAGTGGTCGCTATGCGAAAAGGGCAATACAAAATTGGCAATTCCCGAATGCTCTCAATTTAAAAAAGAAGGTCGCAAGTAACTTACATTTGCTTACTGCCTACTTCGCCTATGGCGTAAGCCACCACTTATGTGGCTGCCTACTATTCCGTTTCCCAATAATCTTCCAACTCCACTCCCAATCCATCCGCCAGGCGATTTACAAAGGCGTAATACCCGGCAACCTGGTTGATGTCGAGGATATCGGCATCGGAAAAATTGGCTTCGCGTAAGGTTTCGACATCCGCTTTTATCATACTCCAGGGTTCCAGTGTTAGCTTGTAAGCGTATTCCAACATGGCGCGATCTTGTGTGTTGATATTCGCTTGCCGAAAATCTTTTTTAAGCTGTGCAACCAGCGCATCATCATTCGTTAACCGGCGGAGACCCTCCCCGTGATGGATTATTCAGTAATGGCATTTATTGGCAGCGGAAACCACCACGGCGATCATCTCCCGCTGTACGCGGGAAAGGCCGGATTTACCGCGCATAAGGGTTTTGTAGAACTCGTAATGGCCGGTTAGCGACGGTGGATTTAAGCTATGAATTTTCAATATGTTATCGACAACACCCTCCGGTGAGGTAAGTTTGCGATACAACTCGTTTAGCTTTCCTTCGGCTTTATCTTCCGCAATCATTTTTATCCAGGCCATTTTGTTCGTCCTTTATTTTCTTTCAACTGAAAAAATCGTAATATCATCCCAATGGTGGTTTTGCCAGGCAAATTCCTTTGCATGTGCAATAACAATATCCATCAATTCCCCTAATGGCATGTGAGCGTTTGCTTCGATGGTCGGTTTGAGAGAGATGTCATCATAATGCTCTTCATTTTCATTCAAGACTTCGGTAATACCATCACTGAATAGCAGCAGCCGGTCGCCTTTTTCCAACTTAAACGATATTTCTTCACCCGGGCGGTACATATCTTTTCCGACAAACCCCATTAACATGCCATCGGCGAATATTTCTTCTACTTTCCCGGTTGTTTTACGCAAAATGTAAGGATGAGGACCGCCGCCGCTAACGACTGAGCATTCGCCGGTTTGCGAATCCAAGATTACTAAAACAGCGGTAACATACACTTGGGAAGGCAGCATATTTTTCAGTGTTTCGTTCATGCTCAGGATAATATCCTTTGGGTTTACATTCTGCATTTCAAAAGATGTAAACAAAAACTTTAACAACGTTGTACTTAACGCGGCTTGAATACCGTGGCCGGTAAGATCCGCAACCAGGATTGCCAGTTTGCTTTCCGTTAATGGCATCACATCATAAAGATCACCGCCGATTGTGATAGCCGGGATGTAGCGAGCATCAAAGGCGTAATCGATATCCCGGGGATACTTTTGGGGAAGAATACTTTGCTGAACCTGGCAGGCAAGCGCTAATTCCTGTTCGAATAATTCCTGGGATTGTTTTAGGGAATCGCGTTGCCTTAACGCTTTATCCAATTCGTTTATTTTATATTCCAGTGTTTCGCGCAGGTTTTTTTGAGCCAACCCGTTTTCTACAATCATTAAAAGCTGATCGTTGTCCCAGGGTTTTTCGACATACTGATACAGTTCAATTTCATTGATTGCCTTAATAGCGCTCTGCTTATCGGCATAGCCGGTTAGCAAAATTCGAACGCATTCCGGGTGCATTTTTTTGGTTTCGGCTAAAAATTTCAAGCCATCCATTTCCGGCATCAAAAAATCGGAGATGATTAAATCCACCCGCTTTTTTTTCAGAATATTCAGGGCTTGGATTGGAGAATCACAAGGGGTGATTTGATAATCAGTTTCCAGCATCAGAAAGTTTTTTAAGCTGTCGATAACGAATGCTTCATCATCAACCAGCATAACATTCGCAGGCTGGATTGGATTTATATCTGGCATTTTATTCCTATGAATATTAGGCCTTTTTGCAGACAGTGCTGTGAAAATGAGCCACTTTTGTGCTTTTCAACCTCACCCCCGGCCCCTCTCCTGGTAGGAGAGGGGAGCTTAAGCCTCTAATTTACAGATCGTTATCCAATTTCTTAAAGCAGAGTTAGAAAAGAATTGTAAATCCTATCGAGAAATCAACCTGGGTCATAAAGGTATCATCCACAAGCCGGTAGCAAGTCTCATCTTCTGAATTTTGGCTGCAAAACAAATCGCGATCCGAGCCAAGCGAGGTAGAAAAAACCCTTGTTTGCAACCGAACGCCAAAGCGCTCGCCAAAATAAAATTTGCCGCCGGCAATCAAACTGCCGGAACCACGCATCGTGTTATCAAATTCCTGTTTAGGATCTAAAAATGCCACGCCAGCGAGGAGGGAAACGAAGGCGGTCAGGGGACGATTGGGGTGCTGAATGGTGACACCACCCTGGAGGTAGTTCACGGTTAGATCGAATCGCTTTATCTCCGGGTTGCCATCCCGGGGATCTTCCTGTAACTCGGTGCTTTGGCGGTCAGCGGCAATCGAAATTTGAAATTTATCGGATACATTGATATCGGCAATAAGGCCGAAAACGGCGGTGTTGCTAATATCGAGATTGGGAACCAGCAAACTACCAGTGGCCGGATCATCCGTGTTAATTTTTCCGCCAACCCGATGCCCGATATAGGGTGAAATTTCAACGAGCTGGGCGTTGGCAATAGATGAGAGTGAAACCAAAATGATTAATAAAAAGAGATGAGTTGAAATCTTTTTCATTTTTTTCCTCGTTGTAAACAAAGTTTTTTGTACTAGTCACCAAACACTTCGACTTCGCCCGGTGTGACATCGCGGTCATCCTGAGCGAAGCCGAAGGATGAGAAATTTTAAAAAGTTTAATTTACAGCGTACTAAATCCAACAGAGTAAAAAATTGAAAACAATCTGTTGGCTTTAGTGATCCGTTGGAAAACTCCTATATACTCTATAAGAGTTTATTCTGCTTTGGCGGTCTCACTTCTTAAATCTTGGAACGCACTCCAGGTAATGTAACCGGTGCAGCAAGCTAATCCGCCGCCAACCATCGCGATAGCAGTCGAAATTACGACCATCAGAAAAGGGGAAGAAAGATTCATCATTGCCGCCACTTTGTGAGTAACAATTCCTGATTTTGTTAAATACAGGTATAAAGTAGAAATAAACCATAATAATCCCGCGCTTGACACTCCTGTTGCAAACGCCCGTAATGCAGAGCGCGAGCGAATGAGGCCGTACAAAAACGGCACAACCAAAATCCACCACCAATAGGGCGTAATTAAATGAAGAACCAGCATCAAAATAAAACAGATGATCATTGCAGCCTCAATTATTACGGATAATCGTTTTTGCCACCAATCGCTGGTGAATCTCCGTCGGTGATTTCAAATAGAGCAATTCGTAATACTCGCCATCCACCCACTTATCAATAAATTGATCGAAGGCCATTTCACCAGGATTGCCGGATTGTCCACCGGGATAAATACCCCAGGCACGTGGCCGTGGTCCAAGCTCCACGATCATTCGCCAGGAAGGGCCGGCATACTTTCGAGTGGCATTTACAATAGCGGCATTTCCATCGGTTTCCAGCCCGGAACGCCCCAATCCGAGAATACGGGCAATATGGCGGATATGCGTTCCCCGCGCTTTTCCCCAGCGCCAACCTTCCCCGGGAGCGCCAAATTTTTCTACCAATTGCTGATAAGCTCTTTTAAAGGATAGAGCAAGAACATCACTGCAAGTTTCTCGTTTACTCGTTGTTTTAATATCAAACAGGTGATTGGTAGTGTCGTTCAAAATAAAATCCATTGTTACACCGGCATCCGGGTAAATAAATGCACCATCAGCATCGCCGGGTAGATCGTCTTTCCACAATTCTTCTTGTAGTGCATCCCACCAATAATCAAAAATAATGGGCGCCTGCGATGATTTTGTGCTATAAAAATCCCAATTTCGCAGCAGTTCCAGCGCCTTGGTTTCGGAATTGGTAAGCGAGTGGTTTTCAACGGCCTGTATCATCGCGGGTAAAACGGTTTGGGCGCGCATATTTAGATTATCTGTTTGCAGCTTCATCATGTCTTCCGGGGAGATGTTTCTCATCTGCAAGAGTTGCTCGTATATTCTGGCGCCGCGTTCAAACGTGGCATATTCGCCATACATATTATATTTATACCTGCCATCAACCGGGTTTTGATTGGCAGAGGCGACTACGCCTTTCCGGGGATTTTTGATTCGCGGAACTTGCTCCACCGGTATAAACCCCTGCCAATCGTAGGCCGGATTCCTTCCATCGCTGATGTAGCGGCCCTGGCGTTCCCAGCGAATGGGAAGTTTGCCCTGGTGATGGATGGCGATATCGCCTTCGCGGCTGGCAAACACAAAATTCTGCGCCGGGCAGGTGTAGTGAGAAAGCGCTTCAACAAAATCTTCGTAATCCTTTGCTTTGTTTAAATGGATGAAGGCGGAAAGCTCATTAGAAGAATCGAGCGCGGTCCAGCGCAGCGCAGCACCTACCGGTATCGCCTTGCCAAAAGGTTTTTCATTATTAGAATAACCCACCGGGCCGTGGTGGGTGTAAGGAATGGTATCGATAATGGTTTCTTTATTTCTAATTTTGATTTTTTCGATTCGTTTGCTTGTGGGCAACCACTGGCCGTCAAAATTATACTCGCTTCCGGATCGATCTCTAAATTCGACTTCGTACCAATCCATTACATCGCTGCTGGCATTGGTAACGCCCCAGGCAACATTTTGATTAAAACCGATAATGATCGTTGGCGCACCCGGTATTGTGACGCCATAAGTATTCAATTCCGGGGAGACGAGCTGAACCTCGTACCAAATTGCCGGCAAGGTTAATCCCAGGTGAGGATCATTGCACAAAATTGGGTAACCGCTGGCGGTTTTTTTACCGGAAACCGCCCAGTTGTTGCTGCCTAAAAAGGGCGAAGGCTGCTCGTAATCAATTGCGGCCATATCTGCCAAATGAGGGAAAAACGCAGAATCCGGGCGAGCCGGGGTTGTTTCCGGTTTAAACCACCAGCGAGTGCCTTTGGGGATTACCGGTTGCATTAAAAAAGGTTCTTTAAAAAACAGGGCATTCATTAAAGAATCGCCAACGGCAGCCCGAGTTCGCGTCATCGCCAGTTCCCGGTTGCGAAATGTGAGGTTCCAGGCCATGTATTTTAGCACCAGGGCGCTCTTGAGCGGAGACCAGCGTTCCGGTTTATAATTCAAAATTTTATATTCCAGCGGCAGGGTTTTGTCATCTAATTGATCGATCCAGGCATTTACCCCTTCCGCGTATGCCTTCAGCACTAGTTGTGCTTCAAGGTCATTTTTATATGCTTTCAGGGCACTTTCCGCAGCATGCACCATTCCAATTCGCCGCCGGTAGCGATCATGCTCTACAATATTTGGTTTGTCGCCGAGAATTTCCGCTAAACGCCCGGCAGCAGCGTAGGATAAAAAATCCATTTGCCATAAGCGATCGCGGGCGGTTAAATAGCCTTGCGTGTAGTAAAGGTCGTAGCCGTTTTGGGAGAAAATATGCGGCACGCCACGATCATCCCAGAGCACTGCTACCGGGTCTACAATGCCGGGAAGTTCCAGGTTTTCATGCTGTGGGTATGTTTGGTCGTGATTATGCCAAAACCCGCTAAAAGGGTTTAAAAATTCCCCAATTCGAAACGTGATTGTATTACCAATTTGAAAATTCAAACAATAAAAGAAAACAACTGTTAATACAAAGAAAAACAGTGGTTTAAACCATTTCATACGGTCTCCAATAGTTGCCTTCGTATCAAGGAGAAAAAGAATAGGAAATTTTTTGGTAAAAAGAAAGGAGTTGAAAAAATTTTAATAGGCAGTGGATGAAGTAGGCAGTAGACAATGAACAAGCAAGCAGCCTACTTGCCTACCGCCTACTATCTTCTCAAGAACCGCCGTATTTTACCTGGCATGCTGCTGCCGGCATAGGATACCCCGTGGGGTAAATCGCATTTGCTGCAAATGTTGATTTTCTCTGGTGTTTTGTTACGGAGATTGCGGCGCAATTGCTGCATTCGCTCTCCGTTCCAAATTTCTTTATCGATGTCGCTGGCTTCCAAAATGTTGCCCAATTGATATTCGCTGCGTAAATCGCGGCAGCAGGCGACAGCATTGCCTTTGTAATCGATTACCATTTCCAGCCAGGGGTGGTGGCAACGATTGTAGTGATTCTTTTTGCGTTTAAATTTACTAAACGTTGTTGAGAGTGTGGATTGCGCTTCTCCCAGGGCATTGTGCATGACGGCGGGATTTATTTCGTACCAGGATTCGAATCCACGGAATAGGCTATCTAACCGCTGCATACTTTTTTCCTTCTCCGCAGCGCTATTCAAATCGTAGGTATTTAAATCGACGATTTTAAGGACAAAATCGGCATTTTGCTCTTTGGCAGCCTGCAAAATGTTACGGTAGCCTTGCAGGGCTTTTTCGTATTTGGCCCCGGCACGCAGGCGCTCGTAGGTTTTTTTATCGAAACAAAAATCTCCCTTCATAATGGTAAGGCCGCTGCCTATCAATTTATTCGCGCGTTTTTCCGTAATCAAACTGCCGTTGGAGCCAATGGTAATTTCAATATTTTTTTGAATGGTGTAGGCAGCAAAATCTTCTAACTGCGGGTGCACCAATGGTTCGCCATCGCGGGTTAACACTACCCGTTTGATGTTGTAAACGGCGGTTAATTTATCCAAGATGGTTTGGTAAGTTTCTAGCGACATTTTGCCACGCCCTAAATTTTTGAAATGCTCTTGCGGCAAACTTTGCGGGCAATAAATGCAGCGAAAATTACAAATGTTGGTGGTTTCGATATGGACATGCGCGGGTGAGCCAAAAACTTTTTCCCAGCCCAGTACGTAGCTTAAGCCATTGTGGAAATAACGGCGAATTTTATCGAAGTCGTATTGCAAAATAAATTTTGCACTCCTTTAACTTTAGATCACTTGTAGTTTTCAATCCTCAATCAGCCCCGCTTCGCGAAAGCTAAAATACTGCCGCTGCCCGATGATGATGTGATCCAACACCGGAATATCCATCATAGTTCCCGCTTCTACCAATTTTTGGGTAATAAATTTATCTTCTTGCGATGGCTGCACTTCGCCCGATGGATGATTGTGCAGTAAAACGATACTGGCGCCGGACTCGAGTACCGCCGCTTTAAACACCTCGCGCGGATGCACCAGGGAGGAATTGAGGGTACCCTCGCTAATTTGCACATCGCGAATGAGGGTATTGGCGCTGTTGAGGATCAACACATAAAATACTTCCTTTTTGAGATGCGACAACAGCGGCTCATAGCGCTGAAATATTATCGCCGGATCGCTGACTTTAATTTTTTGTTTGATCGGCAAACTGGCAATCCGCCGGCCAATCTCAAACGCGGCAATCAGCGTCACCGCTTTTGCCGGGCCAATGCCTTTTAAGCGGAAAAATTCCTGGTAGTCCATTGTGGAAAGATCTTGCAAATTACCGTAGCGGGTAACGATGGTTTTTGCCAAATCCACCACCGTTTGCTTTCGGGTGCCGGTGCGCAGAAGAATGGCTAACAGTTCGGAGTCGCTGAGGCGTTCCGGGCCTAATTGCATCAGCTTTTCCCGCGGGCGCTCCCCTTCCGGCCAATCGGTAATTTTGGTGTGGTAAAAGGTGGGTTCTTCTATTTTCATAGTTAAATTCCAATGATGTGAAACTTAAGACTTCAAAGGTTTTCGAGAACCTTTGAAGTCTTTGCGGATGTTAGCAAAAAAAATAGTGAAATACAAATGAGGATTTACAGTGAAACGGCTTTCTCATAAAAAAATGCTCATGATATTTCCCCTGCCTTAAAATTCAGCTGCACCCTATCAATAAATTTATTAACTTACCTCTGATGCCTAAAACAATATTACTATACGGAATCGCCCTCGCAGCATTAACCGGGTTATTGAAGTTTATCGAGTATCGCTTCCTGGTTCGGGATCTTTCCCTGGAGTTTTACATCAGTGCGGTGGCGGTCGTATGTACCGGGTTGGGCATTTGGGCCGGTTTGCGGTTGACGCGTAAAAAAACCGTCTTGCACAACCCCGATTTCCAGCGCGATGATTCGGAACTGCAATGCCTCGGCATCACTCAACGCGAATATGAAGTGCTGGAATTAATAGCGCAAGGTCTCTCCAATCAAGATATTGCCGACAAACTGTTCGTCTCCTTAAACACGGTTAAATCTCACTCCTCCAATCTTTTTTTGAAACTGGATGCTCGCAGCCGCACCCAGGCGGTGTTGCGTGCGCGGGAACGCCGAATCTTGCCCTGAACTTTCGGGTGAATTTGCGCAATAATTGCAAAATCATACTTTTGGGTGAAGGAATTTCAGGCGCGTTTTCCTATATTTTCGGAAAAAAGGAGAACCTAATGCGAAAAGTCGTTTTGATATTCGGCCTGCTGGCGGGCACCATCGTTTCTATTTTCTTGTTTGTCTCAACGGCATTGATGAAAGAAGGCACCATCAATTTTGATAATGGCGAAATCGTCGGTTACGCAACGATGATCATCGCATTATCAATGATCTTTTTTGGCATCAAATCCTATCGCGACAATTATCAAAACGGGGCGATAACCTTTGGGAAAGGATTTCAAGTGGGGATACTGATTACGCTGGTGGCATCTTTGATGTATGCGCTTTCCTGGGAGACATATTACCAAACCCAACCGGATGATCAACCCTCTTTTATGGATAAATATGTTGAGCACAGCATCAACAAAATGAGAGATGATGGCGCTTCCGAAACGGAGATTAAATTAGCCACCCAGGAGATGGAGAATATGGCCGAACTGTACAAAAATCCGTTGATACGCTTCGGCTTTACCCTGGTGGAAATTCTGCCTGTGGGTTTACTGATTACGCTAATTAGTGCAGGGCTTTTGAGAAAAAGGGCATTTTTACCTGCATAACATGGAAATTTTCTTAAACGCTGATTTTCTTTCATATTTCGATAGTTACTAAACACAACATATCAGGAGGATCAAATGGAATTAGGTGCATTTTCAGTAAGTTTAGCGGTCAAAGACCTCGAAGCGTCAAAGTCTTTTTATGAGAAATTAGGATTTTCCGAATTCGCCGGGGACGCGACCCAGAATTGGCTGATCATGAAAAATGGAGATCACGTCATTGGATTATTTCAAGGAATGTTCGAAAAAAATATTTTGACCTTTAATCCCGGTTGGGACCAAAACGGCAAAACGCTGGGTTCTTTTACAGACGTGCGCGACCTCCAGCGAAAACTCAAGGAACAAGGTGTGAAGATCGAAAACGAAGCTGATGAAAGCACCATCGGGCCGGCGAGCTTCGTTGTCGTTGATCCGGATGGTAATCCGATTTTGATTGATCAGCATGTTGGAGAATAATCATGGGAAAACCGGTTGTCCATTTTGAGATTGGCTGTAGAGATAAAGACAAAATCAGCGAATTCTTTTGCGAGCTATTTGATTGGTCGCGCAGCGATTACGGACCATATTCGAAGAACATTTTTACGATCGCGGCATCCGTTACATTACGCTCACGCATTCAGAAGTAAATCATATTTGCGATTCCTCTTACGATACCGAACGCAAGTGGAACGGCCT
>CAXHHS010000187.1:0-9776 GCA_964015645.1 uncultured bacterium | reverse complement strand
GCAAAAATTCGTCTCCCAGGAATTGCTCAATAACGGCCCTCAAGTTCAGCCGGAGGAAAACCTGTTGATGGACGGTATGATCGACTCTATCGGAATGCTGCGGCTGGTAACATTTATCGAAGAAGAATACCAGCTTAAAATCCCCTACGAGGATTTGACGATTGAAAATTTTCGTTCGATAAAGGTGATTTTGGAATATTTGCAAAGCCGAAAAACAGAAATTAGCGTTGTTGAATAAATCCATTTACTCGTTTCGTTCGTTTTTACGGAAAAAAGTTTTTTGCAAGGAAGCAATTAGTTATGAAACCGTTTTTTAAACTTAAAAAAACCGTATCGCTATTCTTTATCGCCCTATACCTGTTCGGTGCTTTACATAGCAATATCGTGTATTTCTATCATCAAATTTACCATCATATAACGGAAGCACTGGAGCCAGCCCACTACCATCACCATGACGATGGCAACGGTCATACCCATAATACCGTGCTGGATATTGCCTTGCAGCTACTCAAACATGATGATAATAGAGATCAAAAAAATATCACCCTACTTGCCGAAGTGCCGGAGATTCTCGATCACATCAATTTTTCAATTGGTATTTATTTGATAAAGCCGGAAAAGAAATCAACAACAGGACGTTTTTTGGCGGTTCATTTAAATGGAATTAATATTGAACCCCTTTTACCGCCTCCTGAGAAAATTTCCTGATATTTTGTAGGAATCGATGTATTGGTCTTTGGCGCTTTAGAAAATTACGACAGGGATAGTTTTAAAAGGGATTAACAAAGAAAATGATCGATTTAAAACCTAACCCCAGTGAGGGTGATATATTTATTTCCCAAAGTATTCGCTCTAACGACCAATTAATAATCAAATTGAATAGGAAATTTCAATCAAGGGGTTTTACATAATGAAAACAAATAAACATCAAAATATGATTTTTAGATATATCGGAGTGCTGTTGTTGCTCTTGTTTACCTACAGCGTTGCTCAGCCGTATGGCAGCATTAAAGGTAAAGTGACCGATGCGGAAGACGGCGAAGAATTGCCGGGCGTCAACATCGTTCTGGAAGGAACCGTATTGGGCGCCAGCACCAGCCTCGACGGCAGTTTCGAAATCAACCAGGTTAAACCCGGCCACTATCACCTGGAAATCTCGCTATTGGGGTACCAAACAACCGAGCAATCCGTATCTGTTAAAGCCAATGAAATCATTGAGTTAGAAATAACACTCAGTGCCCGCCCGCTGGACATTGGAGCGGTATTAGTGGAAACGGAACGCTCATTCTCAGCGGCATCTTCCTATGCTGTCCGCAAATTCGACATGATGACCCGCCCCAACCGCTCTGCCCAGGATATGCTGCAAATGGCCCCGGGATTATTTATCGCCCAACACGCCGGCGGCGGAAAAGCAGAGCAGATTTTCCTGAGAAATTTTGACGCCGATCACGGCACCGATGTCGCGGTAGTCACCGATGGCATTCCAGTCAATATGATTTCTCATGGCCACGGCCAGGGTTATGCGGATTTACATTTTGTGATCCCGGAAGTCGTCGATGCCATCGATGTTTTTAAAGGTCCTTACTTCGCCAATTTCGGCAACCTGGCAACCGCCGGTGCTATTTCGTTCCGCACCAAAGATCATTTAAGTGAAAATGTAGTGCGTATGGAAGGCGGGGAATTTAACACTTCGCGCTTGACCGCTGCAATTCAAATTCCTTCCGGCGGCGAGCATCAAAACTCATATTTTGCCGGGCAGTATTACAACTCCGATGGCCCCTTCGAAAGCGATCAAAAGTTCGAGCGCTTTAATATTTTCGGAAAGTTTCACACCCATGTAACACCGAACAGCAAACTTTCGATTTCCGCCAACGCCTTTAGCTCTGCCTGGGACGCATCCGGCCAAATTCCCCAGCGATTGGTGGATCGCGGTGATATTACCCGTTTCGGCTCCATCGATGATTTGGAAGGCGGAACCACCAGCCGCCAGAATATCGAGTTTACGTATGCCAACTCCGCGCAAAATAACGCCAACCTGTTTATCCAGGGATATACAACCCGCTATAATTTTAAGCTGTTTTCCAATTTTACTTTCTTTTTGGATCACCCCGATGTTGGTGATATGATCGAGCAGACCGACGCCCGCAGCATCATCGGCTTAAATTCGCGGTATGAATTTGCGAATACGCGTTTCGGGAAAGGGGTTGCGAAAACCACCATCGGTGCCGGTTTTCGCAGCGACAACATCGGCGTATCGCTCTGGCATAGCCCGAACCGCATTCGGGATCAACAACTGGTAAATAGTGATATTTTTGAGCGAAATCTCTTCCTTTGGGCGCAGCAGGATTTTATTTTCAGCGCTAAATTCCGCGCGCAGCTTGGTTTGCGCGGTGATTATTTCACATTTAATGTCGAAGATCATCTCGATGCGCCTGGCAGCATTGATACCGGTTTGCCACACGCTTCCGGTTATGCCCAACAGAGCATTCTCAGCCCAAAGCTAAACCTCGTTTTCAGCCCCTCCCAATCGCTGGATATTTTCCTGAATGGCGGCAGCGGGTTTCATTCCAATGATGCTCGCAATGTGGTGATTTCCCAGCGGATTTCGGAATTATATCGCGTGGGCCAGCGGCAGGGATTGAGCGATGACGAAATCAACAATCAGTTGCGGCAACTGAATTTTGATCCTGCCCAACGCAATGTGGAAACTCTTCCGCGCGCGCTTGGTTCGGAAATTGGATTTCGTACGCGGTTAGGTGGCCGTGCCAACATTGCCGTTTCCGCCTGGTACCTCCACATCGAACGCGAATACGTTTATGTCGGCGACGCCGGTACCACCGAATTGAGCGATCCTACCAATCGCCTGGGTTTGGATTTTGAGCTGCGATTGGGGATTTTGCCCTGGCTGTGGGGAGATTTGGATGTAAATGTATCTGACGGAAAAATTGAAGGCGCTCCCAGGGGCGAAGACAATATTCCCCTGGCGCCTAATTTTACTTCGACCGGCGGGTTGACAGCAATTCACCCCAACGGTTTTGAAGGCAGCTTTCGCTACCGCACAATTGACGACCGGCCGGCCAATGAAGACGGCAGCGTTGTTGCTCAAGGGTATACAATGTTTGACGTTTCTTTCGGATACCGCATCGGCAAAATCAAGTTTTTAGCGAATTTAGAGAACCTTTTTGACACCGAATGGAATGAAGCGCAGTTTGACACCGAGTCACAATTAAAGGGAGAATCCCAACCGGTTTCCGAAATTCACTTCACACCCGGCAATCCCCGGAATGTGCGGTTTGGGATCGGGTATCATTTTTAGTGATGTTTCCCCTCCTTACAAAGCTACTCTCTGCACACAAGTCGGAAAAGGAGAATTCCGAGGCTGAGAGCACCCAAATTAACTCACCCCCCGGCCCCTCTCTTGCAAAGAGAGGGGAGAAAAGCCCCCTTCTCTTTGCAAGAGAAGGGGGTTTGGGGGATGAGTTCGAAGAAAAACTGGCGCTTTTCCCTCCTGCTGGATTTGTGTGCAGAGAGTAGCCTTACAAAGGAGGGGAGGCGTAGCGAAACGCAGTGAAGCGGAGCAGGGGTGGTTGAGTGGCGCTCCTCATTTAACCACCCCTGATTGTCTCGCTGAACGCTTCGTAAATCTGTCCCCTCCTTTGTAAGGCGGGGAATTGATTTTTTAAACTTGTAGCAGATTTTTTAAAGGAGTTAAGGGAAAACAAATGGATTTGCAAAACACGGAAGTGCGTATTACCGAAGATGTATTGGGAAAAACCAATTTAACCAAAAGCCAACACGCCATTTGGCTGGGGCAAAAACTCAGCCCTAATGTGCCGCTTTACAATATGGCGGTGGCATTTTCGATAAAGGGGAAAATTGATCCGGAGATTTTCCGGCGTGCCTTTCATACGCTGGTGGAGCGTAGCGATGCCCTGCGAACGGTTGTTCGCGAGATCGATGGAATGCCACAGCAGGCGGTGTTGCCGGAAATCTCCTATCAACTGGATTTTTTAGATTTCTCGCAGGAATTTGATCCCAAATCCGCTTTCGATAAATGGACGGATGATCGCCGCAAACGCTGCTTCGATTTAACCGAAAAATTGTTCGATACCGCGCTGATCAAAATTGCAGAAAATGAGTTCGTTTGGTATCTCAATCAACATCATTTGATTACCGACGGTGTTGCAACCGCATTGGCCTATCGGCGGATGTCGGAGTGTTATGAATTGGCCGTATCGGGAAAATTGCCGGAAGCGCCGTCGTTGCCGGCTTATAGCAACTATATCTCCTTCGAAAAAGAATTTCGCCAATCACCTAAATTCGAATCCATCGAAACCTACTGGCAGGAGAAAATCGCCCATTCTATCGAGCCGGCAACTTTATACGGGAAAAAACCGCTTGCCGATTCGACGCGCACCGAACGCATCTACATCGATCTTGGTAAAACGCGCTCCGACCGCTTAAAAGCGATTGCCTGGGAAGATGGGATTCGCTCCCTGTTTCAACATATTTCCCTCTTCAACATTTTTGCGACGATTTTGTTTTCCTATCTCCACCGGGTTAGCGGAAATCGCAAGCTCGCCATTGGCACACCGGCACATAATCGCACATCGCCGGAATTTAAGGAAACCATTGGTTTGTTTATCGAATTGTTTCCGCTGATTACCGAAATCGCAGATGATGAAACTTTTCTGAGTTTATATAAAAAAGTTGCTGCGGAAACCCACAGGTTTCTGCAACATGCGCAGCCGGGCGCCAGTATGCCGGAGAGCAGTACTTATAATGTGGTGCTTAATTTCATCAACGCCTCCTTTAGCAATTTTAGCGGAATACCCATGCAATCGCGCTGGATTCATCCCGGTCACGGCGACCGCGGCCACGCGCTGCGCCTGCAAGTTCACGACCTTGACCGCAGCGGGAGCTTTAAACTCCATTTTGATTTCAATTGCGACCTGTTTGATGTACCCCTGCGCCAAACTGCCGTCGAGCATTTTCTGTGCGTTGTCGATGCTTTTATCGCCAGCCGAATCCAATCTATAAACCAATTTTCGTTGTTAACCGCAGAAGAAGAAGAGCAACTCGTTCTCCTTTATAACCGCACCGAAACCGCTCTCCCGGAAAATCACACGATCATTCATCTGTTCGAGTCAATAATTGCAGCAAAACCGGATGCCGTTGCAATCGAATCCGGTGAAGAAACGATTACCTATCGCGAGCTAAATGCGCGTGCAAACCAGCTGTGCCATCATCTTAAAAAACAGGAGGTTACAGCAGAGAGCATCGTTGCAATTTGTGCCGAGCGCTCACCGGAATTAATCATCGCCATTCTCGCCGTTCTCAAATCCGGTGCTGCCTTCGTCCCCATCGACGCCAAATTTCCGCCGGAACGTATCAACTACATTTTAGAAGACACCAACGCTCCAATTCTCCTCACACAATCATCAATTTTCAATCTTCAATTTTCAATCTTCAATAATAAAACAATTCTTCTCGATTCCGATTGGCCAACCATCGAGCTTGAAAGCGTCGAGAATCCCGAAGCCAAACCCTTTCCCAATACTCTCGCTTACGTAATCTACACTTCCGGCTCGACCGGCAATCCCAAGGGCGTGATGGTCGAACATCGTTCCCTGGCAAATTATGTAACCTGGGCGAAAAAAACGTATTTTGCCGATGGCGCGTTGGATTTTCCGTTCTTTTCGACTATTTCCGCCGATTTGACGGTGACTTCCATTTTTCTACCGCTAATTTCCGGAAGTAAAACCATTGTTTATAGGGAAGAAAAAGATGGTGTCGATCTTTCTGCTTTGAAAGCGGTTGAAGCGAACAAAACCGGCATCATGAAGTTAACGCCTTCGCATTTGGAGTTGATTTCGGACAAGGAACTATCTTCGTCACAGTTAAAAAAACTCATCGTTGGCGGTGAAGATTTTCGGGTCGATCTAGCAAAAAAAATCTATAACGCATTTGGCGGCAACATCGAAATCTACAACGAATACGGCCCTACAGAAGCGACTGTCGGCTGCATGATCTACCGATTTGATCCCGAAACCGATACCACCGGCTCGGTGCCAATTGGTAAACCTGCTGACAATGCGCAGATTTATTTATTGGATGAAGCGCTGAATCCGGTGCCATTGGGGGTGGAGGGGAAAATGTATATCGCCGGTGCAGGATTGGCGCGCGGTTATCTCAATCGCCCGGAATTGACCGGGGAGCGCTTTATCGAAAACCCCTTTAAACCGGGCGAAAAAATGTACGACAGCGGCGACATCGCCCGCTGGAGATCGCCCGGGGTAATGGAATTTTTAGGCCGCAAAGACGGCCAGGTAAAAATTCGCGGCTTCCGCATCGAGTTGGGGGAAGTGGAATCTGCCCTAGCGAAACATCCGGCCATCCGGGACTGTGTTGCCAGCGTTGTCAGCATCCAATCACAGGCCAATTGGGATGAGATTCGCTACTGCAAAAATTGCGGGTTGGCTTCCAATCACCCTGAAGCAAATTTCGATGCGGAAGACATTTGCCAAATTTGCCGGGAATATGAATCGTTGCAAGAAAAAGCCCAACAATATTTTAAAACGGAAGCGGAATTGCTGCAAATTTTTGAGGACGCCAAAGCATCGAAAAGCGGCAAATATGACTGCCTGATGCTCTATAGCGGCGGCAAAGACAGCACTTACGTGCTCTATCAATTAGTGCAAATGGGATTACATCCGCTGGTATTCAGTCTTGATAATGGTTACATCTCTGATCAGGCAAAAGCAAACATTCAGCGTGTAGTTGATGATTTAAGCCTGGATATATTTTGGGGTAACCCAAATCAGGATGACATGAATAAAATTTTCGTCGATAGCCTGAAGCGTTTTAGCAATGTCTGTAACGGTTGTTATAAAACGATTTATACCCTGAGTGTTCAACTGGCGAAAAAACACGGCATTAAATACATCGTCACCGGCCTCTCGCGCGGGCAATTTTTTGAGACGCGGGTGGCGGAGCTGTTCAAAAATAAAATTTTCGACAGCAGCGAAATCGATCGCAACATTATCGAAGCTCGCAAAGCCTATCATCGAATGGATGATGCAGTGTCGCGCTGTCTCGATGTCAGTATTTTCCAAGACGATGCGATTTTCGAAGAAATTCAATTCGTCGATTATTTTCGATATTGTGATGTCGAGTTAGCGGAAATGTATCGTTTTTTGGATGGCCGCGCGCCCTGGGTGCGGCCAACCGATACCGGTCGCTCGACGAATTGTCTCATTAACGAAGCAGGTATTTACATTCATAAAAAAGAACGCGGATTCCACAACTACGCCTTGCCCTACAGTTGGGACGTGCGCCTGGGTCACAAGCAGCGCGATGCAGCGTTAGAAGAACTCGATGATGGCATCGATGAAGCCAACGTCAACCGAATTTTAGCGGAAATCGGGTACGATCCATCCGCGAAAGCACATCAAACTACCGAAAGCCGTCTTGCGGCCTACTATACCGCAGACACTGAACTCAGCGCTGCGGATTTGCGCGCATTTTTAGCCCGCCAGCTTCCCGAATATATGCTGCCATCGCATTTCATTCGCCTGGAGAAAATCCCTTTAACGGCCAGCGGCAAAACGGATCGCAAAGCACTTCCTGCACCGGAAATATCCCGCGCCGCTGTGGAAACAGAATACGTCGCGCCCAAAAATCGCACCGAGAATATTTTAGCACAAATTTGGGCTGATGTGCTGCGGATAGATCGCGTTGGTGCCAACGATAATTTTTTCGACCTCGGCGGCGATTCCATTCTCAATATCCAAATTATTGCTCGCGCCAACCAGGCCGGTTTGCAATTGACGCCCGGACAGCTGTTTCAACATCCCACGGTTGCACAATTAGCTGCTATTGCCGGAACTAATGAGACAGTGATTTCCGAACAAGGCCCGGTTACCGGTAACGTGCCGCTAACGCCAATCCAAAAGTGGTTCTTTGAACAAGAACTGCCCCAACCGGATCATTGGAATATGTCGATTGAGATTGAATTGAATGAAAGGGCCAACCCCGCGCTCCTGGAAAAGGCTTTTCAGAAAGTTTGCCGCCATCATGATATGCTCCGGGCGCGGTTCGTTTATAAAGATGGCCAATGGCAGCAGTTTATAGAAACACCGGATAATATCGCGAAAATCGTTAGCTGCGTCTATTTAGCTGAACTGCCGGAAGCCGCCCAAACCGTAGCGATGGCCAAAAAACGAACAGCAGTGCAGGCGAGTTTAAATTTGGCAACCGGCCCCGTTATCAAAGCCGCGCTGTTTCAATTGGGCGAAAGCCGGCCGGACCGGTTGTTGATTGTGGTGCATCACCTAATTGTAGATGGTATTTCCTGGCGGATTCTTTTGGAAGATGTTGATAGCGTTTATCGCCATCTCGCTGAAAATGTCAAAGATGTGCAACTGCCACCCAAATCCGGCGCTTTCAAAGTATGGGCGGAAAAATTAACTGAATATGCGAACTCCACGGAATTGGCAGCAGAACAAGATTTTTGGGAAAAGAATGCTGCTGCCGAATTGACTATAATTCCACCGGATGGCCCGGCAGCTTCGGAAAACACCGAAGCATCGGCAGTTCATTACACACTGACACTCAGTGCTGAAGAGACGGAAACATTATTACAAAAATCCACAACCTTTTTTAAAGCAAATGTTCAGGAGCTGCTGCTAACTGCACTAACGCAAAGTTTGGCAAAACCGGCGAAGGAAAATGGCACAGATTTGCGAACAGCAAACGAACATTCGCAAATAAACCAACCATCCAAAAAAATTGCTATTCGATTAGAAGGCCATGGCCGCGAAGATATCATTAAAAATATCGACGTATCGCGTACTATCGGATGGTTTACCAGCATGTTTCCGGTGGTATTCTCAATAACAGATAATACCGAGCCTAACGATGCTGTTAAAGCGGTTCGTAAACGGCTGCGCGATGTACCCAATCGCGGCACCGGGTATGGTTTGTTGCGCTATCTCAATGAAAATAAAGAAATTAGCGATACGCTAAAGATGCATCTACAGCCACAAATATTGTTTAACTACCTTGGCCAAATCGATCAACTAATACCGGAATTCGCCTTATTTGGCAAGCAATACGAATTGGAAGGATCGCATAGCCCGAAGGGAAACCGGCATCACGCACTTGATATTCATACCTTTGTAAAAAACGGGTGTATGCAAGTACAATTTGTATTCAGTAAAAATGTTTTCCATTATGAAACTATAGAAGAATTGGCTGAACATTTCTTAACAAATTTATCTGTATTAATCGTAAAATCACTTGCCGCGCATAACAATGGTTTTACCCCGTCGGATTTTCCGCTGGCAAATTTGGATGCGAAAAAAATCGAAAAACTGGCGCAGTTGCTGGAAGAAGATTAAGGCCTGAAAAGCTTAACCACTAATTTTGCATTTTTAACAAGAACCCTGGAAATTTTAAAAACTAAAATTCGAAATATTGATACATTTCGCGTCTTTGGAAGATTTTTGAAGCCAATTTAGAGGTTAAAAATTGCAGAATTTGTAGTTAACGGATTTTGGATAAAGAATGAAAAATGTCGAAGACATATACCCGCTTTCCCCGGTTCAGGAAGGAATGCTATTCCATACGCTCAAGGAACCTGGCTCCGGGGTGTACGTGGAACAATATTGCTGCCGGCTTAGCGGAAATCTTCATACCGAAAACTTTAGGAAAGCCTGGGAACTGTCTCTTATACACATCTGACGCTGCCGACGAGCTTCTTGGGGTAGGTGTCG
>CAXHHS010000186.1:0-9794 GCA_964015645.1 uncultured bacterium | reverse complement strand
CAAGAAGCTCGTCGGCAGCGTCAGATGTGTATAAGAGACAGTCTAAACGCTTTTTATATACCTGACAACCGGAATTTCAGAAAGATTTAAAAAAGGGCAAACCAAATCCTTGCGTTTGCTCAAGCTGACTTTCCGCTCTCCAACTACATTCTAACCAGTTAAACAAAATCGCTTAAAAGTATTTTTTTTGTAGGTTCAAACCAAAAAATTGAGGGGTTTAGCGGTGAGAACGTCGAATTTTTCCATCCGTAAATATCTATTTTTTAGTGCATTATTATCGATTAGTATTGGGATTATTTTTTATAGTGCTAAACTGGTTTTTATGATTCACTTTCAATCTCAATCGGCAATCTCGGCTGTTAAGGATACCGGAATTTATATTCAACAGATTGCCGGTGTTTCAAAACGATTACAATCCGCAAAAAATTCGCGATTTTATGGCGAACATCAAAGAAAGATGATCGCTCTTATTCGGAACTTGGAATTAAGCCGTTTAAGCATATCAAAATTGAATCCTGCATCCGGGTTTGAATTTAATTTTACAACCGAAGTAAGACAAGAATACCACGCCACGCTTAAAAGCCGGTTTGAGCAAATTGACCAAATCATTACCAGGGCAAAAACACTTTCAGCGATTCCATTTAAAAAGTTAAACACGGAAGATCCGGCATTTTTATACCTCCAGGCGGTAAGTAAAGGGCTGTTAATTTCCACGATTAGTGCCATTATACAGGATTATCGATTGTTCGCAGAAGATAAAATCTCTCGAATCGTTTTTTTAAGTTTTGCCAGCCTGTTTGTAGTTTTTCTGGCGTTCATTTTTGGGTATGGATTTTTCTTTCGCACCACACCGCAACGTGAAACCCTGGCGATAAAATCATCCGTTAATGAAAGCGTGGCAACTGTTTTAGGCGGGTTAACGGTTTTTCCGGGAAAAGCAGAAGGTGGCATGGAGTTGATACGAGAATAATATTTTAAAAATAGGCAGTTGGCAAGTAGATAGTAAATGCCATTATTAAGGAGATTGCGATCTTAACGAGTAGCAGTAGCACAAGGCAGGAAAAACAAGACTGTTGCTGCTACAAAATATGTCAGGTACTGAAGCGGTATAAGCGCTTTATATCTCTCTCAACCTTTTTTTTATAAAATTTCCCAAATCATTTATCGAAATAGTTTCCAGGCAATTCCCATTATGACATTTTTCCGGGTTACAGTGATCACACGGTATTATCTCTTGTGGCATTAGCACCCACTCCGGTTGGTGATATGGCCCCCAACGCCGCGGCGAGCACGGCGCTGCGGGGCAATAAAACCCGACAACCGGAACGCCTAAAGCATTAGCAATGTGAATCGGGCCTGTGCTGCTGGCAACCAATAGTTTTGCACCACGAATAATAGCCATTAGTTGCTCAATGTTAAAATCGCCGGCAGCATTTACCACTCGTTTGTCAGCACCATCAATAATTTTAGTGATGACAGATGTTTCTTCCTGAACGCCGGTAAATATGATTGAAGAAGCAGCGTAATTTTGCAATATCGTTTGCAACACGGTTTTATATTGGTCGAGGGAAAGGTTTGGTGCAGAGCCGCCGCTGCCCGGATGGATGATGATATAATTGCCAACAATGTTTCGCTTTCGCAAATACGTTTTCTGCCATTCTAAAAGAGAATCGCTTAATTGAAAATTGTACGTGATTGTTGAGGGAATTTCTGCTACAAGCGGTTGCAGCATGGAAAGATTATGCTCCAATTCATGGCGATTACCGTGTTTGCGGTGTTCGAAAATCCGCTCGTTAAAAAGCGTGGAATACCACTTGTAACCGTTCCCGATACGAAACGGAATACCGGCCAATTTTACGGCCGCGGCCAATTGCGGGCGAGGATAGAAGAAAATAGCAGCGTCAAAGCAGCGCTGTTTCAACTCTTGCGATAAGCACCAATGGCCGCGAATACCTTTGTGTTTTCCACCTGGTTCGTAAACAAAGATATCGTCTATTTCCGGGTATTGCTCCAAAAGCGGCCTTGTATAATCGCGGGCCATAAACGTGATGTTCAAATTCGGAAACCGGTTTCGCAATACCGAGACAACCGGCGTGGTCAAAACAACATCGCCAATACGATCCGTTCGAAGCAATAATATGCGATTTAAATTTTCACTCATAATAGCGTTGGGAATCTAATCGAATTGACGTTTTTCAACAACTGAAAAATAATCAGCCATGCGGTTGGAATGAAAGGTAATTTTGTTTAAACTTGAGAATGAATAAGATTTCCGCGGTGATTATTGCGAAAAACAATGAGAATGATATAAAGCGTTGTTTAACATCTCTAAAAGATGTCGCGGACGAAATTATTGTCGTCGATGCCTTTAGCCAGGATCGTACTCCGGAAATAAGCAAAAAATTAGGTGCAACGGTTTACCAAATTGAATGGCACGGCTATTCCCGCAACAAAAACTATGGCAACCAAAAAGCCAGCCACGATTTTATCTTATCGATTGATAGCGATGAGGCATTATCCCCGGAATTAGCTGCCGCGATAATCGCTGCAAAACCGGACCTCGGCTCGTTGTACACTTTTAATCGCCGAACCAATTATTGCGGGAAATGGATACGGCATTGCGGATGGTATCCCGATGTTAAACTCCGCCTTTTCGACCGCCGGGTGGCGCAGTGGGAAGGCGATTTTGTGCACGAACAACTTCAGTTTGATCCGAAAATACCGGTTCAACATCTTTCCGGCGATTTGCTCCATTATTCTTTCAATTCCATATCAGACCATATAAAACGGCTTGATCGATATTCTACCCTGGCTGCCCAGGATATTGTGCGGAAAAATAAACGAGTGCCTTTATGGGAAATAGTCATTAGTCCATTAGTAAAATTTTTGAAAACTTATTTCCTTAAATTAGGCGTGCTCGATGGGTTTTATGGATTTTGCATTAGCATTATTTCGGGGGTTGATGTTTTTATTCGCTATGCAAAGGTTCGAGAGGCGTATTTGGCCCAATATAATAAGGCCAGACCTGAATCAAATCTCTAATTTCTCAATTGTATCTTCGTAAACTGCAACTGTTTGCTTTACAAATGTGTTATAACTAAACCTTGTTTCTGCATATCTCCGCGCTTTTTCTCCCATTTCTTTTCGAACGAAGCTATTTTGAATAAGATAAAGGATCCGATCCGCCATTGCTTCCGCATCGCCGGCATTTACCGCAAATCCATTTTCCCCATTTTCGATGATTTCCGGGAGCACGTTGATATTCGTAGTTACCTGGGGAATTCCCAACGCCATGTATTCGACCGCGACACGGCAAATCACTTCCGAGCCGTTGGAGGCGACAATGCCAACATCCAGGCAGCCGAGTAATTCTCGAATATTCAATGCATCATCCCTTTCATGAAAAATGGTTTTATCTGCAATACCTAATTCTTCCGCAAATTGCCGCAGTTGTGAATGCGATATATTGCAAGATTCGCCGCTGATCAAAAAGCGCACGCCCGGCACTTTTTGGGAAACAATGCGTGCTGCTTTTAGAAATGTGCGATGATCCTTCACCGGGTCTAATCGGGCGACAATCCCGACAACCACTTCTGTATCATCGATGCCAAACTTGCGCCGCAAAGGCGATGGTTTATCAAAAGGCCGAAACCGGTCCGTATCGATCGCACTATAAATGATCGCACTGCGGTCTTCAAATATCGGCCAAACAGATTGATAGCGCTCGAAACTAGCCTTGCAGGAAAAGATGTAAAAATCTGTTCCGGCATCGTGCAGCCAGCGATTTAAGCGATGATCTTTCGGTGGGCGAACATCGCTTACCGTGCGAACGAGCGGAATTTTTTGGGATGATAATTTGTTAATTAAAGCGCCAAAAAAGTGGTCTTCTGGGCGGTGGGCATTTATCAACGCGATTTGTTCAGCGGCAAGTATTTTTTTAAGAGATAAAATATTGCGGATCGCTTTTCGGGGACTTGTCGATTCCAGGTTAATGCCGGTAAAGATTGGCAAACCATATTCGCAAGCTCTTTGCAATGGCGGACTGTCTTCGCGACCGGCAACAATGCTTTTATAGGCAGATTTGTTCAACGCCTCGGCTAAACTGATCGCATAATAAGCGCTGGCATTCCACCATCGCACCGAGACCAATTGCAGCGTCTTTAGTTCCTTTAAATTCATGGCGGTGGAATATAGGTGTTGGGTTGGTTATACGCAAGAAAGGGGTTTTGTATCTGCTGGACTTAATAATCTGTTGGAGAGTTTTAAACCTCTTTAGTTAGGATTTTTATATGGATTCTTTCAAACTCTCGTTTTCCATACAAAGATATATTTTCTCTTCGGAAATTCCGGCACTTCGGCAAATGGCCCTAACCGTTTTTAGGATAAATAGTCGCTGCGGGCGATTATAGCGAATTTTGTCATCGAAGCTTTTTATGAACTCGGCGGCTAATAATTGGGAGTGGGGATAATTTTTCGCAAACTCGGCAAAACTTTTTCGGGAAAACCGTACAACTCCCAAGGAAATATAGTTAATTTGCCGTTCGGGAACTGCTTGTAACACGCTGTTAATTAGTAGGTTATAATCGTATTCAAAATTATCGGAATAGATGATGGGATCAAAATGCAGCCCGAGTTGAAATCCCGCTGCTGCGAGTTTTTTCAGCGCTTTTA
This sequence comes from uncultured bacterium, assembly GCA_964015645.1. GTDB lineage: Bacteria > Calditrichota > Calditrichia > RBG-13-44-9 > J075 > CAXHHS01. The sequence goes on along the minus strand of CAXHHS010000186.1, from coordinate 5,123 downwards.
AACGCGCATTTAACGATGGCGTTTTACGATCAAAAGCGACAACGGCTTCTTTTGGGGAGAGTGAAAAGCTGATGATAATATTATCAAGCGGCTCCAGTTCCAATACCGGTTTTATATTGACAGATTTTGTTCGCAATTCTAATTTGGCAGCGGGCAATTCTCGAAACAGCTTCCAATAGAACTCCAATTCCCCGCTAATGTGGCATAACGCTAACGAATCGCTGAATTCTCCGGCATGGAACCACACCGTCTGTGCTGTCGGATGGCCGCTAACCCGGTTTTTAATCTCGGCAGCAATCTCTTCGTGATTGACGAAAAAGACAATGTCCGGCGAGTGAAAATATCCCTGCAAGTAACAATATTCGCATTCGTAAATACAATTATAAGCGTGAATAAAATAGTAATGCGGATCGCCTTCCACCCCGTACGCATCCGGGGCTAATTTTACAAGCTGGCCTTCTTTTCTTCCGATAAATAAGTTTAAGGAGGTTCGCTTTTGCAAATAAGGTTTTTTAGCGCGCTCGAATATATCTTCGATTTTGCCGATAAAGTGAACCGGTGTGTTGGGAAGCTTCGCTAATATTTTTAGCGTTTGCGGGTATTCGGCAACTTGATATTCGACAAATATTTTTTGGAACAGCATGATTTTTTGGCGTTATACGTATTGCGTGGTGCGTGTCGTGTGATCTCAGAAGAAATGTATCACGTACCACGTCATTCCATTTCTCCATTTAAGATTTTCACAACTTCAGCATAATCAAAACCATCTAAGGCAGTTTTAAATTTGTTTAGATGAGCTTCATTGCGAATTTGAATTGACAGGTCGATTTTATCATCTTCATAGTCACGAGTAAAATGTACCTGGCAACCGGAATCTGTTAACGGGGTGCAAAATATGTCCAGGCGATTTTTTAACGCTGCATTAAACGGATTTAACAAATTTGAGAGCGCTGCGATGGCAATTGCGGTTCTTTTTTTGGCATTCTTTTCAGTTTCCAAAATCTGCTGCGGCTGAATCCGATTGATAATTTCGGTTTCCGGTAATTTGTATTTCACTTGCAAATTTTTGAGGAGCGATTTGAGCTGCCGTTTTTGCGTGGTCGTTATATAAAATCCTTCCGGCAGCAACAGTGTTTCTGTCGATTCGGTCTGTGGCTTCGAAGAAGACAACCGAAGCTGGCAATAATGCCGGTATAATCGCTCACTAAATTCTAATGCTCGATCTTTGATATCCGGACAAATTGCACCATCGCCACCCATATCGCTGATCAATTTATAGGAACGAAACGGCAGCTTAAACAACTCGCAAATCGAGGCGCAGGCCCATAATTCCCGGTCAACAACAGGCGCAAAAGCCGAAAGATGCCGGGCGTATTCCGGTTCCAAAACGCGATTGTTAGCAGAAAGGCAATCGATAGCTGCGTCAGAATCCTCGCTGGAAAAAGTTTTAAACGCGACCTGGTTGCCTTTTTCCGCGTAAACGGTGCGAATACTATAAATGGTATCAATGGTAATTTGAGGATCAAGGCTGGCGGAAATTCCGAAGTTTATCAACATTGAGATTTCATCGCGATATGCGGCACATACAGCGGATGTTTTTTCGGTTGTGGATTGCAGCCCTTCGCCGGTTAGCAGCAGCAGTTCTCGTTCGGCTTGATAAAGACCGTCAAAATAAAACGGTGCCGCTTTAAATTTACCCTTTTTGATAAACTCCTGCGCTTCCCCGCGATGGGCGAACGTGAGCAGTGTTTTTGGGGGGGCATTGATTTTCATAATGAAATGCTTAACCGGTTTCCAAGGGCGTGTTTAAAAAATCTAAGTTTATGCCACCCACGAAGTGGTTCCTCCGGGAAAAGCCACTAAAACACTAAGTTTCACCAAGTATTCTAAAGATTTTCTTGGTGATTCTTTGAGCCCCCGTGGCTTGGTGGCAAATTCCCAAACAGCCCCTAAAAGAAAGGATTTATAAAAGCTGCCAAATTTTAAATCAAAAAAGCTCAACAGTTTCAAGAAACCATTGAGCTTATAATTTATGGTCAATATTTTTCAATAAAAGTATTAATTTAATCGATCACTTAATCAACCCATTTAATTGATCGACAAGGCTGCTCACCGTAACCGGCCCGCTTGATGAATTTAATTTCAGCAGAAAAATATCATAATTGCCATTGCGATTTGAATGGAAAGCGATCGATTGACCATCGGGAGAAAAAACCGGGTTGGAATCTACAGCAGGGCTAAATGTAAGCTGCTGCTGAACAGAGCCATCAATATTGGCTTTATAAATCTCATAATTGCCACTGCGGTCGGATACAAAGGTGATCGAAGCGCCATCCTTCGAGGCGTGCGGGTTCACATCATTTCCACGATCATCGACCAGGGTCATTATAGTGCTGCCATCTCGTTTCATCACAAAAATATCGTAATTGCCGTTTCTATCGGAATGGAAAAAGATGCGTCTATCATCAGCGCTAAAACAGGGGCCGCCTTCATTCGCCGGGGTATTTGTCAACTGCTGTTGAAAATCTCCATTGCTTTCCATCAAAAACAGATCGCTTTGTTTATCAACATAGGATACTTTTCTCAGGTCATTTCGTTCGGAAACAAATAGAAGATGGGAACCATCGTGGCTGTACCGTGGCAGCCAATCGTCAGAAACGGATTTGGTAAGATTTGTGCTAAATTGGGTATTATTTTTATCTGCCAGGGCAATTTCTCGCACCTTGTATTTGGAATCGATCGGGCGCCTGTCGGCGCTGGTGCTGGTAAAAACAATCTCCGAAGTTTTTGGCGAATAGGCTGGCGACTCTTCATCGGCAGTAGTGGAAAGAATAACTCTATCTCTTCTTGTAGCAAGGTCGTATTCAACGATATCCCAATTATCCCCACTTCTTTTTTGGAAAATCAATTTAGTGCCGTCGGGAGAGTAATTTGGAAATCCCTCATCGGCAGCATCAGATGTTATTTGCTGCACATCTCCCCCACCGGAAACATAGGGAGCAATCCGCGATTTATAAACTTCAGCAGGAGGCCCTTGCAAAATTACTAAAAACGCACGATACCCTCGTTGCGGATCGCCGGATGTGAGGTTCAGTTCACCATATTCAAACAAAACATCGCTTTGAAATTTGTCGATTCGGAGGATGTCTTCCATAACCGAAAGGGCTTTTACCGTATTTCCGGCATTTAAATGTTCTTTATAAAGTTGTTTTTTGATGGCAATGTTATTGGGCTTTTTTTGCGCCTCGGTTTCCAGGTGCGAAACCCTTTCCTGGGGAGGAAGGCTGGCAACTTCTGCCTGCGATATTGATTTACCGCCGCCGCAATTCAACAACAAAATCGACACTGTTACCAGGAAAATCCCTCGAACGATCTTGTTCATTTTAACTCCTAAATTGTGGTTAGTATTCGAGCGCTCAGGTATTCGAGTGTTCAAGTTGTATAAGATATAATACTTGAGCACAAGAATATTTGAACACTTAAGTCCATTTTTTACTCTACAATCGGTAAAAAATGGGGTTAGTTTAGTTATTTCACAAGTTGGAAACTTGTGTTACGTGATGTTTAGTTAAAAGAGCGCAGGTTGTCGATCAGTTTTCTGGCTTCCCGTTTTAATTCGATTTGAATCCCGGGGCGGTCGAGGATTTCCTGGTACATGCGAACGGCATCGTTGGTACGGCCTAATTTTTCGTAAGATTGGCCGGCGTAATATAATGCCGTTGCTTCCCATTGGAGTTTGGTTTTTTGGGACAGCAGGGGAATTTTTACGAATTCCCGAATGGCATTTTCGTATTGCCCCGCATTGTAGTATGCTTCTCCAATGTAGTATTGGATTTCCGGTTCTTGCTCGCCGCTCACTTCCAATTTTAATGTTTTTAAGTACTCAACCGATTCCAAATAGCGATTCATACGAATCAAAGCGATCCCGATATCGACTTTATGATTTTCAATATCATTGGCATTCGGAAAACGCTGCACATAGTTACGAGCATTTTGCAACACGCCATCCCATAATCCAACTTGTTTATAAGTAGCGATTAAAGACGCCAGGGCAGCCTGCTCGGTTTTCGGATCGTTCGCGGTTTTTGAGGCATCAACTGCTTTGCGAACTGCTTCTACTCCCAAATCGGTTTTCTCTGCCCGAAAGTGAATTTGAGCAATTGCCAGGTAAATATTGGCAGTTATATCACTATTGGGATAATCTTTTAAAAATTTATCAAACTGTTTTAGCGCTTCTTCCGAACGATTGAGGGTCGCGTAATTTTTCCCCATTAAGTATTGTGCATCATCGGCATATTCAGTGGTTTTATATTTACTCAAAATCGTTTTGCAATGTCGAATGGATTTATCAAACAGCTTCTTTGAGTTCGCAATTTTCGCATAATCGTATTCGATTGCAGCCAGGTAGGTTTTTTGCTTCGGATGGCCGGAGTAGCTTTTTTTGAATACAGCTAATTGCGTTTGCGCTGCTTGATTTTTACCGAGATTTGCCAGGCAGCGAATTCGCATTGCTTCAAATTCGATTTTTTGATCATCGTCAAGTGCCAAAGAAACCAGTGTTTCGAATTTGGTCTGTGCTTCGCTGTATTTGGCTTGATTGAATAAAATTTGCGCAGATGCTTCTGTCGCTGCCACAAATGCTTGTGGATGGCCTTGCTGTTTAATCAAGGCAAAGTGAAGCAGCGCAGACTCATCATCACCTTCACTTTGCGCCATTTTACCTAATAAGAGCAATGCTTCGCTTTGCAAATTACCTGCCTGAACATCATTTAAATATTGCAATAAATTTCGCCGGGCCAATTGGAAATCCTGCCGCTCGAAATAGGCTTTTCCGGCATAAAAAAACATAGGGCCGGGCGATGTCGATAAATAATGCCCGGCGATTAAATCAGTATATTTTTGATAACGATCAAGCTCCGGTTGAATGTAAGCAAGCGCCTTTTCGTACTCGCCATTTCGAATATAATAATCGCTGATTTGCCTGGAGGCATCTTTAGCTTCTTCGGAATAATTATAGAGCGCCAGCAATCGTTCCAGAAATTGGGCAGCGGTCGAATAATCACCGGAAAGCGCATAATGTTCGGCTAACTTCGAATATCCCTGCACCTGGAAAGGATGTTTGG
>CAXHHS010000185.1:0-9805 GCA_964015645.1 uncultured bacterium | reverse complement strand
AATCAGTGTCTTTTAACGGTAAAGATTACGCAGTACAGTTGTTAACTCCGCGTGTTTTTTCCGGTGTGAATATCGCGCTGTTTTCTGCCGGGGGAGCTGCCAGCAAAGAATTTGCGCCTATCGCCGCGAAAGCCGGTGCTGTTGTAGTAGACAATTCCAGCGCCTGGCGGATGGATCCAACGGTACCACTGGTAGTGCCGGAAGTAAACCCGGGCGACATCAAAAAGCATAACGGCATTATCGCCAATCCCAATTGCTCGACGATCCAAATGGTGGTTGCACTGCATCCGCTGCACCGGCGCTATAGAATTAGGAGAGTTGTCGTATCCACGTATCAATCGGTGTCCGGCAGCGGAAAAGAAGCTGTTGAGCAGCTCAAGGAAGAAGTACAAACCGGCAGCGCGCAAACCAAAGCCTATCCCCACCCCATTGCCTACAACTGCCTGCCACATATCGATGTTTTTTTTGAAGATGGCTACACTAAAGAAGAATATAAAATGATCCTGGAAACTCGTAAAATTATGGGTGATGATTCCATTCAAGTTAGCCCCACAACGGTACGGGTGCCGGTGTTTAACGGCCATTCGGAAGCTGTTAACCTGGAGTTTGAGCAACCGTTTGAATTGGCAGACGTAAAAGCGCTTCTCAGCGCTGCGCCGGGCATTACGCTGCAAGACAATCCCGAAGATAACATTTATCCCCTGCCAATTTACGCCGAAGATAGCGATGATGTCTTTGTTGGCCGCATCCGCCGCGACCTCTCCGTTGCAAACGGTCTAAATCTCTGGATCGTTAGTGATAACCTGCGAAAAGGTGCTGCCACCAATGCGGTGCAGATTGCGGAGAAGGTGTTGGAGCATAAAGGCAGTGAGCTAAAGTTGGAAGTGAGCTAAAGTTTAAAATAGCCTGGAAACGCTTCACATCCAACTTATTTGAATTTGCAAATAGGGATTTGCAGCCTTATTTTCTATTCAGAAAAAAATTAAGATGGCCGAATAGGAGTACAGAATGGTACAAATGACAATGAAGCTTCCGAAAGAATTAGCAAAGCGTTTAAAGCCAATTCGCTCCTGGCTTCCAACAATTATCGAATTAAGTCTTGTTGGATATCAAACCTTAGCGACGAAAACCGCAAGCGAAGTTATTGAATTTCTTTCTACAAACCCATCCCCAAAGGAAGTTCTCGAATATCATATCTCGGAGCGCGCTCAAAAAAGACTTCAGCATCTTTTGGCATTAAATAAAGCCGGGTTATTAGGCAAAGCAGAGCAACTGGAATTAGACGAAATTCAAAAAGTCGAACATATAATGATTTTATTGAAAGCACAGATTGCTGAAGCATTAAAGGAGAATTAATGCCTTCTGATGTGCTGGAGAGTTTGCGTCAATTCGTGGCTAAACGCGCAAATAATTATTGTGAATATTGCCTGTTACCCCAATCAATTGTATTACATAAGCATGAAATAGATCATATTATTCCGATTCAACATGGTGGTAAAACATCCGAAGAGAATCTGGCTTTGGCATGTATGCGATGTAACCGCTATACAAGGACCGAATGTTGGCTCTATTGATTCGGTGACGGGTAAATTGGTAGCCTTCTTTAATCCAAGAATCCACAAATGGAGCGATCATTTTAAAATCGAAGGCGCAATATTTCAACCACTTTCAGCAGAAGCTCTGTAACCATTAAAATATTTTGTTTGAACGATGAGGAGCGTGTTTTAGAACGTAAAAGATTGTTAGAAATCGGACTATATTGAAATACTTAGAAATACTTAATTATGAGGAAACCCTGAAGTGGAATTAAACCTCATCGGCATTGGTGGGCTTGGTTTAATGTTAAGCCCTTCCGCAAAGCATTTGGCGAACAATAGCCCGGCGCGTTACCTGCGCATTTACGACCGCGGCACGAAAGATGCCCGGCGTGACGCCAGCCGGAATCGCTGGCGAGAACATGGCGCAGAGCTTGTATCGTCATACGAAGAACTAATTGGCGATGGCAATTTCGGCGGCGTGGTTATTTGCGCCGGAAAAAACGGTGATGGTTTCAATATCATCCGGAAATTAGTCCCGATGATGAAAGAGCGTTGCAGCCGTTTGCCATTCATTATCCATCTTTCCACCCTTAGCGCAGGATTTGTGGCCGCGGCATATCAATTTTGCAAAACAAATGGCATTGCCTATGGCAACTATCCATTAACCGGCGGGCCGGCCGGGGCAGAAGCCGCTGCGATGCTAATTTTAGCCAGCGGTGACCGCGAGCTTTATCAAACAGTTGCGCCGATGCTGCAAGCGATTGGCACGCCACGTTATTTTGGCGAAAACCCCACAGCCGGAGCAGAGGTAAAATTGATCGGGCATTTTATGGTATTCGGCGGGCTTACCGGGATAACGTCTGCCGCGGCGTTGCATGCCGGTTGTTTTGGCGGCGGTATTGGCGGGGAAGCGCAAACCGGCTTTTTCGATTTTCTGAATGCCGGGGCCGGGGGAACCAAACAGTGGGATATCGCCCTCAAAAAAGGGGTAGAAAACGGCGTTTGGGGCCAGGGGTTTATGATTCATCACGCGGTGGTGGATACGATTTACGCCGCGCAGTTAGCGTTGGATAAAAATCTCCCGGCCTTCGCGGTATTATCGATGATCCACTGCTCGCTGGCGCTGGCGTTTTTGACGCAAAAATATAAAGACGAGCCGTTAGCAACGCATGCCATCGTTCGCGAATTTACCGGAAAAAATAAAGATGAATTCGATGAGTTTTTCTTAAAGCATTACCATTTTCCGGAGTTGCAAGCCTCGATTCAAAGCAGTATTGAGGCGCTGCCGAAAAAGATTCGCAAAACCGTAATGCTCGATGTTTGCATAGACGATTTTATCGAAGCCGCCGTTTAACAGGGAAGCATTCCCGCTTTATATTAATCGCCACGAAAAAACATCGTTGATTTGTGGAGCCATTTATTTTCAAACCTCCGAAAATGTCAAAGTTTAGACAACTGCAAATCGAAGTTAATGCCTGGGCAAAATCAAGCAATTCTAAACAAAGGGTAATTGACGAGCAATTCACAAGAGAAAATGCAAGGCGTAAATTAAAAGATTCCCCTGCAAAAAGGTATTTGTAAACCATATTTGAATGTACTATCTTTTTTCCTAATCATTTGGTCGTCATAAGAAACTTTGGAGAATAATCCGTTGTTTGTACCCCATACGAAACATAATCAACCTTCCTTGTTCGATACCGTTAATCAAATGTCTCCAGTCATGCGCCGCCGGCTTGAGGGAAGCTGGGCTGAGATATTTTGTAAGATTGACGAATCTATTTTTCAAGTATTGTATTCCGTAAAATACAGTCACCCAAATACGCCGGTAAACATGCTGATTGGTGCGGAGTTGCTCAAGAGCTGGTTTCGCTGGACTGATGCGGAATTGTTTGAACAATGTGCCTTTAATATTGAGGTTCGTTATGCGTTGAGAGAGCGCAGTTTCGAGGGAGAGTTGTTTAGTGAGCGCACCCTTTATTATTTTCGAACGGCGTTGAGTGATCATATGCGTCAAACAGGTATCAACCTGGTGGAGGAAGTATTTAAGTCGTGGATCGATGAACATGTAAAGAGATTTGAGATCAAGAGTGGCGCTCAGCGGATGGATTCGACCCTCGGCTGATTGAGCGTGTCTTTGAAGAGCACTTTCAATTGAGTGATGAAAGCTGCCAAAACTTCCGGCAGTGTGAAGTTAGCGGCTTCCACCAAGATTAAGCTCGACGGCGATTCCGACACGTTTTACGAAACGGATATCCCGCAAACGTTGCTAACAACCCACAAAAAAGAATCCAAACTGTTCGGAGGCTAACATGCCGGAAACGGAAAAAAAAGGGAAATCTTCTAAACTACTGGCAACTTTAAAAGATATGACCACTTTGCTGGGAATTATTGCCACAGTAGTAACGCTGTACATAGGCGTTGATGAGCACCGGCTGCAAGGCACACAAAGCCGGGCAGAACACTTCCTTTCGATTCGCCATCAATTTCGCGACTCCGAAAGCTTTCGCCAAATTACGGAATGGATCACTAACAATGACGATACTCTACGCAACCTTAGCCCGGAAAAGAAGGCCAATTACGCCGGTTTTTTTGAAGAACTCGCCTTGCTCGTTAATTCCGAACAAGTGCGAATAGAAGTAGTAAGTTACACCTTTGGCTTTTATGCCATTCAATGCTGGGAGAGCAAAAAGTTCTGGCACGGTTTGGAGCAGGATGGCTGGGTATTGTTAAAAGATTTTGTACACCAGATGAAGCAAGCCAAACAAACCATGCAATATCGCCGGGATGAATTTCGATTTTAACGTGGAGAGTATAGCTAAAAACCATCCCTCTTAATAATTATCAAGGTAGATTAAAAGATGAAATCTTATATCAAGCTTCCGATAGGCTTCGACGTAACAAAATTAAAAGCCGATCACTCCAGACTATCAACCAGCGATTGGATTGCACATTTTAACACTTATTACTACCAGGGTGATTGGAGTGTGGTGCCGTTGCGCTCAATCGGCGGGATTTCCGATCATATTTATCCCGATCCAGCCAAAACGGAATTTGAAGATACCGCCATTCTTTCCCGTTGCCCGTACTACCAGGAGGTCCTGGCGACATTCAAATGCCCCCTCCTTTCGGCTAGATTGTTGAGATTAGGGGCCGGATCCAGTATCCGCGAGCATCAAGATTTTAACCTCGGGTATGAGGATGGCGAAATTCGATTTCATATTCCGGTTTTAACGAACCCTGGTGTTGAATTTTACCTGGATGGGGAAAGGATTGCGATGAACGAAGGCGAATGCTGGTATCTGAATTTTAACCTTCACCATAAAGTCCAAAACAACGGCAACACCGATAGAGTGCACCTGGTGATCGATTGTGTTGTGAATGAATGGGTTGATTCGCTTTTATTGGCATAGTCGTTTTGTGAGGAGCAAACCAATGTCCATTTTATTAAGCCCCACTCCCGTAGCCTCGAAGATTGTAGATTTTTTAATTGAAATCGGCCTTGCGGTAAAGATTAGCAGCATCAATCGAAATACATTTCTCCCGGGCATCGACTTTGAGAAGGGCGCAATCGTAATCGATGAAGCCAAGTTGAAATATCCCGGTGATCTATTGCATGAAGCAGGACATTTGGCGGTGCTGCCCCCGGCCCAAAGAAAGACGGTTAACGGCGATATTACCCCGGAACAGACTTACGATGGCGGCGGCGAACTGATGGCATTAGCCTGGTCTTACGCTGCTGCTGTTTATCTCAATTTGGATCCCTCGATTATCTTTCATCCCGATGGTTATAAAGGAGAGTCCGAGGTGCTTATAGATCATTTTACGAGTTCACCATTTATGGGAGTGCCGGGGTTACAGTGGCTGGGGTTAACAGCGCAGGAAAAATTGGCCGCGGAGCTAAATATTCCTCCTTTCCCCAATATGCTAAAGTGGCTGTGTGATGAAGTTCCCTCATAAAGTAACAGAACTCTCAGCCAACTACGAACCATCCTGCAATTATCTATTTTTTAACCGTACTATGATTCGCTTCTTTCGATCCGTTGTTGTTTTTACTGAGATGTTTGTTACAATAAAAATCTACTCCGGCAAAGGTTGTTAGCTCCTTTTTGCCACAGTCTTTACAGGTACGGATCGCTTCATATTGGGTTGCTTTGATTTCGGTTAGATAATTCTCTAAAAGCAAAGGCGGTAAGTCACCGATTGACGGATCGGAAGTGAATCGTTTATAAGTTACATTCATAGAGCCGATTGACCCAAAGGTTGCGATCATCGTCTGCCGGCCTAATTGGTGCAGTTTTTCAACCAGGGGCAGGTAATCTTGATCGCCGACAACCAGGGCGGCAATATCGAAACTGTTTGGGATAGCGGCATAATATAATGCTTCGGCGACCAGGCCGGTATCGACACATTTTTCCTGCCGTTTATTATTTGCATCATGATAAAAATTAAGATTATAAATTTTGGTCGTAAAATACTGTTGTTGCAGCGTTCGATATAATTGCTCTTCCTGGTTGGCATCGTGATCCGGTTTATTAACAGCCCTGGAAGCAAAGAAAAACTTTTTCATTACCTGCGCTTCGCAATTTAAGCACGCGGTAATATGCGTTTGGATTAGCGAAATAATCGCGTCATAATCGAACGCATAATGTGAGGCGTTAAATTTCCAGGCAATATGCCCTTGACAGCGTTTTATCCAACTACCATCAACAAAGACCATTGCTTTGACTGACATCATTTCAACTCCTTCCGATGTGAAATCGAATATCCTGTGGATTTGACCAATCATAAAATATGTTGTTAAGGGAGTTGCCGGAGGCTGGAAATCACAAAATTGCTGTAAGTGCTTTTAAAAACCTGGGATTTTTCTTATAAACTTCGCTACGCACTTTAATTGTAGGAGCAGTTACGGTCACCCTGAACGAAGTCGAAGGGTGGTAAGGGCTTCGACTTCGCTCAGCCTGACTTGCACAACACACAAAAGTGTCGATTATTCTATAGCGATTACTTAATTGTAAAGCTAAAGCTTAACACTCTCTGGTGCTTTCTGGTTGCGATAAAAAGCGGATATCAACTCCCCAATCCGGTCTTGCAATTTGCGGATATGGGAGGCCCACCCGGTAAAATGCTCCATTAATATTGCGAAGGCAATTTCTTCCCCCTCGGCAGTGGCGGTATACCCGGAAAGGCAGCTAACGCCGCGCAACGTTCCGGTTTTCGCCCGAAGTTTATTAAAAGCCGCGGTTTCTTTCATTCGATGTTTTATGGTGCCGTCAATCCCGGCGATTGGCAGGGAAGATTTAAATTCCGCTTGAAGCTGAAAGCTGCCATGCATGGTTTTTAGCAACTCGATAAGCAAATCCGCATGAACAACATTATAGCGGGAAACGCCAGAGCCGTCGGCAAGGTGATAGGTGGTGCTGTCCACACCGAATTCATCAAAAAACGAATAAATTTCGGAAATCCCATTTTTGGCTGTGCCGGGAATGCCGCGCATTTCCGCCCCGATAATTTTCAGCAGCAGCTCGGCAGAAAGATTATCGCTAACTTTATTGATGTTGATAATGGCGTCGACAATGGATGGGGAAAAATGTTTGGCCAAAATAGTACCATTTTTCGGTGCCAGCCCCCTGGTAATTTCCCCCTCAAAGACAATATCTTCCTCCAGCAGCAATTCTTTAAATAAAGTGCCGCAATAAAGGGCGGCGTCTTCCACCACATTAACAGTGTAGTGCCGTGGGGAATCGGAGATAAATCTTCCGCCGTTTATATCGATAACGTTTTCTGGTTTTTTCCAGCGTCGCAGCACTTTAAAATCTTTTCGTGCCAGCGAATCGGATTCCGCCAGCGTTTTGCCATTGTTTTCGATTTGCATAAACGCGGTTTGCGGCTCCATTTGCACAATTAACGGATCGCCGATGGCGGCCCCGGGTTTAACGGTCACTTCCACACAATTATCGTTGACGGTTAACGCGCTGATATAGGCCCATTCCCAATCGGAAACGTCATCCCACATCCAGCCGTTGCCCCAGTAGAGATCGTCGAGGTAGCTGTCGTCGCAAATCAAGTTGCCGGTGATTCTGGTGATCCCTTGAGATTTGAGTTCTTTCACCATCCACCGGAGGTCATCGGTCGTTAAATCCGGGTTACCATATCCTTTCAAAAAAATATTGCCATTAACGGCGCTGTCGGCAATCGCGGCACTATCAGCAAATAATATGGTTTTGAATTTGAAATCGAGGCCCAATCGTTTTAAGGCGGTCGCTGTTGTCAACAACTTCATATTTGATGCCGGATGAAAGAGTTTTTGGCTGTTTCGCGAATACAATGTCTCCCCGGTTTTTAGTGAAACAATCTTTATTCCGGCGCTCGATTGGGAGAATGATGAATCTGCCAGCACTCCATCGATACCGGCGGCTAACTTAGCGAGAGGATCGATTATGGGATCGCGTTTCTTAAGTGCGCTGCTGGTGGAACAGGCAGAGAGACAGAAAATGAGAGCGACGATTGCGGTGAAGAACGTTGCTTTGGGCATGGGCGATTTCCTCCGAACAGTTTTATACTTGTTTAATACCTTTTTTTATTTTAGTATATTCCCCGGAATTTATGACAACTTAAACAAATATAGGAGAATTAAAATGAATTGGAAGCTGACGGCTAAATTGTTAGCGATTTTTATCTTCATATCACTGTTTGGAAATGCTTCTTTGTTCGCCCATTGCGAGATTCCCTGTGGGATTTATCACGATCAACTGCGCATCGAGTTAATTTGGGAGCACATTACCACGATTGAAAAATCGATGAACCAGGTAAACTCGCTTTCCGCAGAAGGCTCTAAAAACTATAACCAGCTAATTCGCTGGGTAAGTAATAAAGAAAATCACGCGACGGAATTGCAGCATATTGTAACGCAATATTTTATGACGCAGCGGGTAAAACCGGCGGATCATGCTGATGAAGCAGCCCATGCCGCCTATCTTAAAAAATTAGGAATTCTCCACGGGTTGCTGGTACATGCTATGAAAGCCAAGCAAACCACCGACCTCGCGCACATCCGGCACTTACGGGATTTAACCGATCAATTTGTGGAAGTATATTTTGATGAAGATGCGAAAAAGCATTTGAGGGAACATCATAAAGGATAAAAATGTTTCGTTTATAAGATTATGTTTTTGTTCGTAGAGTATAAAGTGTTAGTTAAGCTTTAACGCTCTGCGCTTTGCAAACCAACAACGGACAACTGGCAACGATCATGCGATATTACTTTTTAGGAATAGCCGGAACCGCGATGGCCTCTTTGGCGATTCTGTTAAAGCAAAAAGGGCATGAGGTTTGGGGAAGCGACCAGGGAATCTATCCCCCGATGAGCGACTTTTTAGCTGAAAACCAAATCCCGGTTTGGGAGGGATTCTCTGAAGCGCACCTGGAAACCCCGTTTGACGTTGTGGTAATCGGCAACGCATTATCGCGCGGCAACCCGGAAGTGGAAGCGATTTTAAACCGGCGGCTTCCGTTTACCTCGCTTCCGGAATTGATCCGCAAGGAATTCATCGACCATTATACGAATATCGTCATCACCGGCACGCATGGAAAAACCACCACCACCTCGTTGATGGCCTGGATGCTGGAGGTTGCCGGGCTTTCCCCAACGTTTATCATTGGCGGCATCGCAAAAAACTTCGATTCCTCCATTCAATTAGGCTCCGGAAAATATTTTGTGATGGAAGGTGATGAATACGATTGTGCCTTTTTTGATAAACGTCCAAAATTCGTGCACTATTTCCCGGATTATCTCATCATCAACAATATCGAATTTGACCACGCCGATATCTACCGCGATTTGGAATCCATCCAGGATGTGTTTCGCAAACTGCTGCGAATTATTCCACAGCGCGGTTTGGTAGTCGCCAATGCCGATAGTCCGGCGCTCAGTGAAATCATCGACCCGGTTTATTCCCGGCTGCAAACGGTTGGTAAGTCTAATAAAAACAATTGGTCTTATCGTGTAACGAAAGAGACACACGACCAAACGATTTTTACAATATCACAAAATGGAAAACCAATCGATACAACATTTGAGTTTCCCTTTCCCGGCGAATTTCAACTGCAAAATGTGATGGCGGCAGTTGCAGTTGCCAGGGACATTGGCATCAGTTGGGATCAAATTTCGGCAGCGTTGGCAAGTTTTAAAGGCGTAAAACGGCGAATGGATTATTGGGGAAAATTAAACGGCGCGGATGTATACGATGATTTTGCCCATCACCCTACAG
>CAXHHS010000184.1:0-9809 GCA_964015645.1 uncultured bacterium | reverse complement strand
GAAATCACACTCAAGACAATCTGCACCCGGGCGCTATCGCCAGGCAAACCGGAAAAATGAGTATACCAGTAGTACGAAAACGCCCCGATTGTTAGCAGGAGAAAAAAATTACGTTTCAGGAAAAAGTAGTTGGAGAAGTAGGTGAGTTTTTGTTTGATCATACGGTTGCTCAGCGAAAATCCTTTTTGGTATTGTTTCTCGAAATTGGAAACTCGATCCTTATATCAAGTCTCAGACATTAGCCCAATTTTAATAGAAATCTTTTTACACTTCATCTACCCATCTAACACTACACGTTAAAAAATCCAAAAAAGTTAGATGATAATATGAAAATATAGTTCCGAATGCAATTGTGAAACAAACAGAATTATTATCGAACAACTTTAATCTTTCCTAAATTTTACACGTAGTTGATTTCTATTGAAAAATATGGATTGGAGCGTTATTTTAGTTTTATCAAACTTGTAGTTTATGAATGCAAACTACAATTTGAGGAAAAATTCTGAAAGCCTTTCTACATGCTCAACCAGCATCCTGGGTAGCCGAACGTCGTTTGTTCGGCGTATCGAAGGGTGCGGTAGACGCTCTCGGCACCCTTCGATACGCGATTAAAAGACAAATCGCTACTCAGGATGATGGTTTTGAGCGCCTCTCCAAAATAAACTTGGGGGCGCTGAAAGGCTGTTTTTAAAGCTACAAAAGGTTAGAAAAAAGGCGATGCAATCACAATTAAACACCTGGGCACTGCTGGCATTATCCGGCGCGATATACGGATTTGTTTTTGCAGTAATTTTATTCTTCCAAAAAAGAGGCAACCGGGGGGCGAACAAACTTCTGGGCGTTCTGGTTTTGCTCTTTTCCCTGCGGTTGGCAGAGTTTGCCGGGTATTGGACAAATTATCTTTTTAAACTTCCTCACTTTATCTTTTTCACTGCTACATTTCCGTTTTTGTTTGGAGTGATGTTATATTTGTATGCCCGGGCGCTCACCAAAGATAACTTCAAGTTTGCGAAAACCACAATCTGGCACTTTCTACCGTTTTTGATTCACGCTGTCTATTTGCTGCCATTTTATCTCCAAAGCGGGGATGCCAAAATCGAAACGCTGCAACGGTTTGTATTGGCCGATAATCCGGAAATCAGCGGAAGATATTTTTTCATCCGGGGATTACAAATTACCCACATGCTAATTTATGCGCTTTTGACGATTGGCTTGCTGAAAAAAGGCCGGCAAAAAATTAACGGCAATGTTCTCTCCGTCGAATCTATCAATCTAAAATGGTTACGAAACTTAACGATTGGCTTTGGTGGTTTTATCCTACTTTCCCTGTTGCATTTTTTAGAACTTTGGGCGTTCGGGTACCGATATATCGTGGAGGTTGATTATGCGATCTTGCTATCGTCGTCAATATTGATTTATGCCGTTGGGTTTATGTCGCTGCGGCAGCCGGAAATATTTTCCGGAGCAATGATTAAAAAACATGCGCCGAAATATGAACGATCAACGCTGTCAGAAGAAAAAGCAACGCTTTATTTGCAAAAACTTACTCAAGCAATGAAGGCGGATAAGTTATTTACAAACAGGGAGTTAAATTTGAAGAATTTAGCCGGCGCGCTTTCAATTTCCCCGCATCACCTTTCCCAGGTTTTGAATGAGAAATTGGGGCAGAATTTTTTTGATTTTGTGAATCGCTATCGCGTGGAGGAAGCGCAGCGCAAACTCAAAGATCCACTCAAAAGGCATTTCACGATTTTGAGCATCGCGCATGAAGTTGGGTTTAATAACAAAGCTTCCTTCAATGCTGCTTTCAAAAAGCACACCGGTAAAACGCCTTCTCAATTTCGTGAATCCTCCGAAATGGCTGTGTAGAAGGCGAAACTATTCTCTTTTAAATTCTTTAATGGCCCGCCCATAATCGTTTTGCCATTTCCTGATTTAATTTCCTTGCCGGTAAAATCCGAACAGGTTTTACGTTTAATCTTTTTGGCGCAGACGACCGCTTTCAATAAGTTTTCTATTTTTGCTGCCGTAAATAGTTTTCCGCTGAATTACAAAACCAAAAAGGAAAATAGCGAAATGAAGCCGATCAATTCATTATTACTATTAATCTGTTCTATTTTGATTATCCCGGCGCTGATGGCCAGCGACCTATTAAACCGTGTAGAACACGGCTACGTGGACAATAATGGCGTAAAAATACACTACGCAACGTTAGGAGAAGGGCCGCTGGTGGTAATGATCCACGGCTACCCGGATTTTTGGTACACCTGGCGGCACCAGATGGAAGCATTGGCGAACGACTACCAGGTGGTGGCAGTCGATTTGCGAGGATACAATCTCAGCGATAAACCGAAGGGCGTGGAGAATTATACCATGCGAATTCTCATCGGCGATATTGCAACGGTGATACAGCATTTTCCGCAGCAAAAAGCGACGGTAATTGGCCATGATTGGGGCGGCGCAATCGCCTGGCAGGTTGCGATATGGCGACCGGATTTGGTTGAGAAACTGGTGGTGCTCAGCACGCCGCATCCCCGCGGGTTTATCCGCGAATTGCGCAATAACACCGAGCAGCATAAAAATAGTGAATATGCCCGAAATTATCAAAAGGAAGATGCTCACAAAAATCTAACCGCGGAAGGGTTGGCTGGCTGGGTAACGGACGAGGCCGCGAAACCGCATTACATCGAAGCCTTCCAGCGTTCGAACTTTGAAGCAATGCTAAATTATTACAAAGCGAGCTTTCCGAAACAGACGGCTGGAAATAATCAGAATACCAGCCAAAATTCGGCTTCGCCATCATCCAATTTGAAAGATATTCAATGCCCCACGCTGGCATTGTTTGGCCTGGAAGATAAAGCGTTGCTGGCCTCCGGGTTTAATGAAACTTGGGAATGGGTCGATGCGGATGTGACGTTGGTTTCCCTTCCCGGCGCGGGACATTTTATTCAGCAAGACGCTGCGGAAATGGTGACAAGAACGATCAAAAATTGGCTTTCCCGGGATGAATCCGGCAATCAATTTAAAACCGCTAAATTAAACCCCGAAGCACCATCGGAAACAGAACAGCTTGGCCGGTTAGTGGGAACCTGGAATGCGGAGCAAGTTATTCGCAATCGCGATGGAAGCTGGGCGGAGAAAAAAACATATTCCGAATGGCGCTGGTATTATATTTTGGATGGCCATGCCATTCAGGATGATTGGATTTCGCTGCCGCAAAATAATGATTCCCAAGAGCAATCTCCCCAGGCTATCGGTACCAATATCCGAATCTATAACCCTGAGAAAAAACAATGGGTTATGGCCTGGATTGATAAAAACAGCCGCCAGTTGGCAACCTTTACCGCCGTGTTCGAAAATGACACTATTATTATGACCGGTACGGATAACCGGGGGCGTTTGTCAAAAATTACATTTTATAATATCACGGAAAACGCTTTCGATTGGAAAAAGGAATGGACAGCGGATGAGGGAAATTCCTGGTTCGAGATTGCAAAGATTTATTGTACGCGAAAACGGTAGTGGCTACTGAACCTTTGGAAGGTTTGAAACCTTCCAAAGGTTTTGCTCTTAAGAAGATTTCTCGATATACCTCAATAAAAACTCCCTAAAATTTTCGCCCATCCACAAATCAGCGAATGTTTCGGTTTCGAATTGGCGGAGCGATTCCGGGCTGTTCTCATCAAATCGCTGCGAAAGCTCTAAAAACGCTTCAACCGCGGCGAGAGAATTCCGAATAATGTTTTCTGCCAGCGCTTCTACCGTTGTCATCAACATCTCAGGCTTTGCAATTTGGTCAACTAAACCGATTCGCAAAGCCTCATTGACATCAATTTTTTCGCCGCTAAGCAGCAGGCGCAAGGCTTGAGATTTGCCAAGCAATTTCATCAGCCGCCGGCCACCACCCCACCCGGTAATAATGCCATTCGGCGCCTGGCGGAAGGAGAAAGTGGCGTGCGAAGCGGCAATCCGCAAATGGCAGGCGGTTAAAATTTCGCATCCGCCGCCCAACGCCTGGCCGTTAATGGCGGCAATAACAACGCGTTTGCCAACGTAAAGCCGGTCTAAAATTGCCTGCATACGGTGAGACATTTCCAGGCAGGCTTCGCGGCTGTTTAGCGTGGCGAAATATTTCAAATCGCCGCCGGCACAAAATGTTTTTGCTCCTGCCCCGGCGAGGATGATAATACGAATCTCAGGATTTAATTCAATCTCATCAAGGCATTCCTCAAACGCAGACATCGTTTCAGCATTGACTGCATTATGAACATCTGGACGGTCTAATGTGACAATAGCAGTTTTGTCGTGGATTTCTAATTTGAGAGGGTTGTTCTTCATTTGAGAGTGGTTTTACTGAACCGGGGAATCGGAGATGGGGAGAACCGGAAGCGTCTCCATTTCGCCGATTCCCCGGTTCAGTATCGAGAACAATCAAAACCTGATTATCTATAAAAGTCCAGATCGGAAAAATCCTCACCTTCATCTTCTTCCCGGTCATCAATCGTCAGCATACTGCTGAGCAAGTCGCGGAATTGCAGGCCGGAGTCGATGAGGTGTTTGCTAAGGAAGGAATATTCCGCTAAACCATGCAACGCAAATTCCATCAGGAAAAGCTGGGTTTCGGCATCGGCTTTCGGGTGATAGCGTTTCACGAGCTGATGCAATCCCGGTACTGAGGTGAGCGTTTTTCGGTATACGGTTTCGGGGTAATCATTCAACATATCGATGGCATTACCGCTGCTAAACCAATTGACAATTTTTTGGTAGGGATTGGCTTCGGTTTCCTTTTTGAATTTTTCCGGATCGGGGAAATAGTTGGCAAACAACGAGCGAACCGCTTTCCCGATCAAAATTTGAGCGACTTTTTGCGGGCCTTCTTGCTCGCCTTCGTATACCAATTCGATCTTGCCGGTAATGGATGGTACCACACCCCAAAAGTCAGAGATGCGCACATGGGTTTTTCCCTCTCCAAATAGCAGCGAGCGGCGTTCGGCAGCGCTGAAGAGATTTTCGTAACCGGTAATCGTTAAGCGGGCGGAGACGCCGCTGCGGGCGTCAACGTATTCGCTGTCGCGCGCTTCGAAAGCGATTTGTTCAACCAAATCCTTGGCCAAATCGTGGATGGTAATTTCGGATTTTTGTTCCTCCAATACCCGTGCTTCTTGCTGCGTAATCTGTTTGGAGATGCTGATCGTTTTTGGATAATGGGTCAAAATTTGGCTTTCGATACGGTCTTTCAACGGCGTAACAATGGAGCCGCGATTGGTATAATCTTCGGGATTAGCGGTGAACACAAATTGAATATCGAGTGGGATGCGCAGCTTAAACCCGCGAATTTGAATATCGCCTTCTTGAAGAATATTAAACAGCGCCACCTGGATACGTGCCTGCAAATCCGGTAATTCGTTGATCACAAAAATGGAGCGATGAGAGCGCGGCACCAATCCGAAGTGAATGACACGCTCGTCGGAATAGGGCAATTTGAGCGTGGCGGCTTTAATCGGGTCAGAGTCGCCGATGAGGTCGGCAACGGAAACGTCCGGTGTGGCTAATTTTTCGCTATAGCGTTCGCTGCGATGCAGCCATTGGATTGGTGTGCTGTCTCCTAACTCATCAATCAGATCGTTTGCATATCGTGAGATGGGCGCCATCGGGTCATCGTTTAAATCGGAACCTTCTACAACCGGAATATATTCATCTAACAAATCTACCATTTGGCGAGCGATACGGGTTTTTGCCTGCCCGCGTAATCCCAATAAAATAATATTGTGACGCGATAAAATGGCACGCTCAATATCGGGAATTACGGTTTTGGAATATCCCAGGACACCGTCAAAAATGGTTTCTTTTTTCTTGAATTTGCAAATTAAATTTTCACGTAATTCTTCTTTAACCGTCTTAGGCCGGTAACCGCTTGCTTTTAATTCTCCGAGCGATTTGATAGTTAGATGATCTTTATTTGACATCAACGAAAATCTCCTCTTTGGAAATGGGGAAAGTGTTGCTTTTTGATTTTTTCTTTATCTTTCTTCACAAGTTTTTGTTGAGAATATAAACATCCATTTTTAGAGCGATGTAATTACAAAAACAAAAGCCAAATTCGAACGATCAATCTAAGTGGTTAACGATGATTAAGCAAATGGCTTGATTCTTTTTTCTCCGAATTTTATTCGCAAAAAGAGACTGAACAAAAGTAGAGCGAAGAAAAATATCGCCAAAGGCTGTTTCAAGAAAACAAGCAACGTAGCCGTAATTCGTTTACCCAACCATTGGTAAACTGTAAAAAACATCTCGACCGGAATACCTGGATAGAGTTGCGAAACTTTTATACTGGTATATTGCAAGCGATTTTTAAGTGGTTTTTTGAAATATTCGTTTTCCTTCAAAGTATCGATTTGATCGTAAACTTTCGCAATTTCTTTAAGCGATAATACCTTTCCATCCTGCTCAATATATTTCCAGGAATCGGCGTCGTATAACTCCCATTTGCCGTCGATCTTTATTTCTGCCACCACATGCTCCGGGTCCGGGGAACGAATCAACCGGTGCTTTTCCAGGCCCAAAAAGCTGGCAAGTTCCACCACGTTTCTTCCCTGGATGCCGCAGTTGCCGTAACCGGCTTTTATCGACTCCGTGGCGTTTCTTAGCTTTACTGCCGGATAGTATTGCCCGTGATGAATATTTTCATGCAGCCAATCGGTAATGGCTTTCACTTTGTCGCGTTGAGTTTCCTGGTTTTCTACAATTTTACCGACAACATGGGCATTAAATAAGAATTGGCGCGTTTCTTCGTCTTTCGGAATCAAAAAAGAAAACAGTATCGCTGAACCGGCAAGGCAGATTAAAAAAACCGGAATTTGCTGATAGGCGGTTTTTAAATGAAATACCGGAATTCGCAGTAACAACAAACCACACAGCAGCAGCGCGCACCAAATAACGATTGTGGTTAGATGGTGATGAATTAGAATCACGATCCTAACCACTTGCTCTCCGGCGATTTTATACAAAGTAAATCCGAGTTTACCGAGCGGTTTTGGCGCTTCAATTTGATTTACTGTCCAATAGTAAAAATAATCTTCATTATCTAACGGTTTACTGAAAACTTGCTGTAAAAAATGGCTATCGTGTAATTCCGGCAATCCGGCCAGTTCCGTAAGCGACAACACGCTTCCGGATTTTTCCCGAAAGTGAAATACGGTCGGATCATAGAATTCCCATTTATCGCCAACCTTTAATTCGGCAAAATAGTACCCGGCTTCTTTGGATTTTAGTTTTGTATCGAGTGCAGTTCGCTTAATTAAACGAAACTCCTTTACTCCCAGGAAAAATGCGGATTGAATGAGCGTATACGTTTTCCCGTAATGGACACCCAAATGGGAATTTAATTGGTGTACAATCGATGGGTTTTCATACAATCGTTTGGTCAACGCTTTTAGTTTT
Organism: uncultured bacterium; assembly: GCA_964015645.1. GTDB lineage: Bacteria > Calditrichota > Calditrichia > RBG-13-44-9 > J075 > CAXHHS01. The sequence continues at coordinate 2,369 of CAXHHS010000184.1, read as the reverse complement.
TCGCTAAGCGTTGGTTTTTCCGTTGTGGTTTGAACGATAAAATTTGCGAGGGCTAAAAAGTTTTCCGTTTCTTTACTCGTTTTTTTGTTAGCCAAAATAAAGGCAGTAATGATGAACGTGATTACAAAAATCAATGTAATTTCAGTTGGTAAAGAAAGAGGTTTTTTAGATGGCTTTTCTACTGATTTAATACTTTTTGTGATTTTGTTCTGTCTTTTTATTCTTTTGCTTTTTCCCATTTCCGCTCCGTTTCTTCAGATTCTAAAAGCCTTTTCTACAAAATGGAACATCTACGATGCTTTTAATTCATCCATATCCGGTTTTCCGTTTCCAAAACAAAAAGCGAGGATTGTTTTTTCCTCGCTTTTGTTTGATGAACAAATTTAGTTGCGCTGCTGTCGTTGCCGATTTTTATCGTTGCAGCAAAAACCGCCTGAATAAACGATAGTTCAGTGAATTATTTGGTGATTTATAGGAGGAAAATACGGATGGAGATTTTGAAAGAAACAACGCTATATTTGCTCTCAAATTACTGCTATTTAAGGCTGATTTGGTTTCCTTCCTTGCGGATTTTATTATAGGCATTAATTTTAAGCGATGCTGCCGGTAGAACCTGCACCTCACCATCCGGCCAGCGCACCGTTGCAGCATCAATTGTTTGGCCGTTTTCTAACCCGAATAACAATCGCAGATCATTTTGTGAAAGATAGCTGGTACCACTGCGAATTTCTTGAAATCGCCTTTGCCGGTCGATTACGATTTCCACTCGCGCGCCAATCGCGTTTGTGTTGGCCTGCTGTGCTGTTAAGTCAAAACCAATCCAATTTTTATCCTGACCAACAACATTTTCCAGCAGTATTGCTCGTTGGTTATTGTTGGTGATTAAAATATCCAAATCGCCGTCGTTGTCGATGTCGCCAAATGCAGCGCCGCGACCAACCCAGCGTTCCTGGAAATATGGCCCGGCGGTCGCGGAAATGTCGCGGAATTTTGCCGTGCCTTCATTCATAAATAACTGATCGCTTTGGGCGTAGGTAATGCCGCTATTGGGAAATTGAATTTCGGCATTCACCTTCGTGTGGCCGTTTACGATAAAAATATCCAGCAAACCGTCGTTATCAACATCGATAAATTTTGTACCCCATCCCACCATTCGGAAACTGGTGCGCGCCAAATCCGCCTCATCCGTGGCGTCTTCGAAAAAACCACTGGCGTCATTTTTATAAAGCGTGTTGGTTTCGCGTTCCCAGTGGGTTAAAAAGATATCGAGGTTGCCGTCCCAATTGTAATCGCCGGCATCCACACCCATTCCGGCTTCGGTTTCTCCATTTTCATTATAAGCAACGCCAAGTTCCAGGGCGATATCGGTAAATGTGCCATCGCCATTGTTCTTGTATAAAAAATTGGGAGTGGAATCATTGGCAATGTAAATGTCTAAGTCGCCGTCGTTATCATAATCGAACCACATAACGCCCAATCCTTTGCTTTCGTTAGGCAAGTCGTTGTATACACCGGCGGCTTTGGTTACATCGGTAAATGTGCCGTCGCCATTATTTTGATACAGCATATCCGGCGTACCGCTAAAATTATCCGGCGAGCAATAGTCGCGCTTTCCCTTTATTTCGCAGTAAATGTCCGTATCCATAGAATAGGTTACGAAATTGCAAACGTATAAATCCAAATCGCCGTCGCGGTCATAATCCGCAAAGGCGGCACTGGTTCCCCAAAGAGCGTTATCGACCGCGGCTTTTTGGGTAACATTGGCAAATGTGCCATCGCCGTTATTTCGGTAAAGTTGATTGGGGCCGTAGTTGGTTACGTAAATATCGACGTAGCCATCGTTGTCATAATCGCCAAAGCAGCAGCCCACACCGTAACCGGTATCGCCGGTACCGGATTGTTGGGTGACATCGGAAAATGTTCCATCGCCATTGTTGCGTAGCAACCGGTTGGCAGCCGCGCTTCTATCCGCCGCATCTGGCAGCGGGCCGCTTTGCACCAGGTAGATATCCAGCCAGCCATCGTTGTTATAATCCAAAAAACCACCGCCGGCACCCATGGTTTCAAAAAAATGGCGCTCGCCGGTTCCGCCATGTTGATGTGTAAAATCGACTCCCGCTTTTTGGGTGATTTCTTTAAACATTACTTTCGTTGCGGTGCTCGCAGCATTCTCATTTTTTTTTGCAGTTTGAGAAACGTTGCCGGACTGTTTCGAACAAGAAAACATAAAGCCTATTAAAAACAGTAGGATGACAGTGTAGATTGTTTTGGGGCAGGGGAGAGGTGAAAAAATTCCCCGCCTTACAAAGGAGGGGACAGCGTCTGTCTCTTATACACATCTGACGCTGCCGACGAGCTTCTTGGTGTAG
>CAXHHS010000183.1:0-9882 GCA_964015645.1 uncultured bacterium | reverse complement strand
GTGATGGCTGGCATTAAAATAGTTTCTAAAAAAACCGGTTCGCTTCCAATCCCCGGGAAAATTGAGGGAAGACACCGGATCGGCCCAATATAATTTGGCAATAACATTGTTTATATCTTGCGTGCCCCGGTTACGAATTATCAGATAGATGTAATTGTTTTTATTGCGTTTAGGCTGTTGAAAGGAATATGCTGTCAACCCGTTGGCGGCAGCGGTTTCCAAATCCACATCCGGGGCGTGGCGAATTAAAATATCGGGGGACGATAGCGCAAAAGCATCATCGGAGGGTTGCTCGCCGGTATCCCCGGCATAATCCCGGATATAAGCATCAAAGGGCGATTCAACCTCGGTACCTAAAAATGCCATCAACCGGCCCTGGTTGGCATCGAGTACAAAAATCCGGTTTTCGTTGTCGACCTCGATTTTCTGCAAGGGGCCAAAAAGCGGGGCGCTTCCCAGGCTTCGATAATAGCTGCCATCGGGATTTAAGATTGCGATGCGGTAGTTATAGGTGTCCGCCACATACATCCGCCCATCTTCTCCCACCGCCACATCCCGGGGATGGCGAAACTGAAGATTCCCCCGGCCATAAAACCCGAATGCCTCTTCCATTCCCCCGGAAATTTTAATCACCCGGTGATTATCGGTATCGGCGATGTAGACGGCGCCATCGCTGCCAATATCTATGCCGTAGGGATTACCCCAATCGGGATTGCTGCGCCAGACTTCCCAGGAAGTATCACCCGGTCCATCGGCAACCAGGATGCGATCGTTACCGGAATCAAGCAAGTAGACTTTTCTATCCGGTGCTACGGCGATATCGCGGGGAAATAGAATATCGACACCGGCAACACTGTTCCTGGTTGCAGACGCAAAATTTGCTCCATATGAATAACTGTTCGAGGTGGCATTCCACCAAAAGAGTTTTACTTCGTTGTTAAATGTATCAACCACGTAGACATGACCAAAGGCATCGACGGCAACCCCCTGGGGGCTATTTAACGCTTGCGGGTGGGTTCTATCGTTGATATAGCCGAATTCTGACCAGGCCGGGCTCCCGGTAATTCCTGTAATGGAAGTATACGATATCCTGTGATCCCCAGTACCGGCTATAACGATTCTATCATTCAGTGTGTCAATACCTAAACCATTGGGGATCGAGAACGAACTTTCAATAATAACGGGGGGGCCGAATTCCAGGCTTTGGCTTTTGATGATGTTGGGGCTAACTAAAAACAATAAGAAATATATCGCTGAAATACATTTTCCATAGCATTTCAATAAGCCACCTAAAGAATTTTTAGAAGTCGATAAAATATCCATTGCGATATTTAACTCGAATTATAATGAAATTATTTCTCTTTTTTTTCGATGAGAAACTTGGCTTTCTGCAAACTTTTTTCAAGAGTCTTGTTATCACGATTTTTTATCATGTAGTCTTGCAAAACTGTTTTCCCGTTACTCCATTTTGAAATCATAATTATTGCATTCTCTCTAATTATTTCATCATCGTCATTCAAAAACTTGACAATTGAGCTATCCAGGGAGGAATCGGCTCTACTGGAAAGCGCATTTAAGCAAAGTTTCCGCGTTACGGGGTCTTTATCCGAGGAGATTGACAGGACATTATTCTTCATTTCTTCAGACCATAATTCACTTTCTTGAGGGTGGCTGATAAAATAAGACAAAATGGATTTTTGTATTGCACTTTTATCTTTGCGGTCTTTGGCCAATTCCCATGTTCTCGAAAGCGCGGTTGCTTTCTCACTATCAGGTACGGTTTTATCAAAGTAGTCGAACCCAATAATTCTGGAAAATGCATCATCTGTGGCTATATAATCCATGAATCTTTCATAATCTAATTCTTCAGTCTGTCCATAGATGATATTTACAATGGCAAAAATCGAAAAAAATATTAAATATAGAATTAAGGCTTTCATAATTGATTCCCATCAAGGGTTTCTTAAAAAACGTGATCTTCTAAACCTTGTAATTTGACGAATTAAGTGTATAGCCGTATCATCCCAGAGTCTTTTCATAGCGTCAATCTGACCGTAGGTTGCCTGTATTACTCCCGCACTCATCAGATTGAATGGAGTCTGGGGTCCTCCATAGTGTCCTCCCCCAGCCCAACCTGGTGCAGCTCCACTTGCTTCAGAAGCTGTTAGAGTTTCATTATATAGCAGGTGTCCGACTTCATGTGCTGCTGTTGTAGGATCAAGTGTAGGGTGACTTCCAGCAACGAAAACAAAATTATTTGCCATGGAACCACCTGGAAGCCATCCATCCGGAAATGATTGACCGTGGTCTCCACCCATAAACTGTCCTATAAACAAAACGAATATTGTATTCACATTAGCAGGAGTTGCAGGTTCAATCGCTCGCACGAGGCTAATCAAACTGGCTTGATCGAGTGATGGAGCGAGGGTACCATATGAACCTGTAAAACCTGCAATATTATTGAGGTTTATAGTACTACCCATAGGAAGATTTAAAGAATTAGTTGCAGGGTCGTAAGAAGTTTCTACACGGACACCAGCAGGTACATACAAGTCTTCAATGATGCTTAAATGGTCATCTATCAGTGCTTGCGGAATACCTGCTATCCCCGTATTTAGAGGATCTGCAAAATTAAATGCTCTTACAGTCATAACCCTTCTAAATTCAGGGTTTCTCCTAAACACGGGAAGTTTTAATTTTAATTCCTGACCGCCTGCTCCTGTAGGCAAGTATTTACATTCAACACTACCATCAGGGCTACTAACTTCTCTGCTTCTATGATTGGCTTGATTATAATTAGCAAGCCCTGCATGAGCAGCCATGCCTGTATTTGTTGGTTGATTTCTATCTATAGTATCAACTACACACATAACCGCAGGAGATAGAAAAACTCCAGTATTGGCTCCTGTTTCTATCAAAGACAATGAAGCGTTATTGCGTGGCCGATCATCATCCGTGCCATCTGATTTGAGTGTGTACCAATCAAAACTGCCCAATGGAATTTCCTCAGTTACTGCCGGGTCTGAATTGGCGGAAGGATTTTGAATTCGGAAATAAAAGCGGCGGCTATCTCTTCCGATAAAATTTTCAGGATTACCCGTCGCAGCAATTCTGGCATCGTCTTGTTGGTTGTATAAAGTACCTACTACGCCAAAAGGATCGGCCACTCTTCGAAACGCGTTATCCCATAATCCTACTCTTACAAATAATTTAGCATTATCCCCGGCATCTATGGAAAAATTGTTGTTAATATCTTCCATAATTTGTAATTCCACAAAAGTAAGAACAGCATCATCGTAACTTAGTGCAATCCCATCAATTGTGGTGAATGAGAAATTGAGGTTGGTTTCCCCGGGAGTCCTGCCTTCAACAAAGATGGTTACCGGGGGAACATTCGCCGGCATATTAGTTGTTGCAGGAAGAGTGATTTCATTTGCTTTATTCGCATTGTCCCAAACTTTTAGATTGGCGGGATTTGTCGCTGAAATTGTAAATTCTCCTTCCAGGTTTGACGGTTCTATTAAAATATCGAATGGTATTAGATCATCTTCTCCCGGAACACTTTCGTTTAAATCCGATATATTATTTTGATTGTCATCATCACTATTTACCAAAACATGAAGCCCGGGGCTGGTGCTGGATAAGGCACCGGCAGGTGAAGAAATTTGGATTCGATAGATGGTAAGATCATGCAAGTTACTCCTCCCTAACACCGCCACCCCCCTTAGAGTTTCAAGTTCTAACTGATAGTGGCCTGCAGGAGCTATTAAATTTGACGCATCTAACTGCCCATCCCATAAAATAGTTCCGGAATAAGGTGGGAATACCGTTTCTTCTTTCACAACAGCTGAAGCCTCATCATAAACTCGCCATACTAATGCATCGGGTTCATGCCCGATCATACTAAAGTCATAATCTATTGTGACCGGAGTGCCAAAAGTTAAATCATCAAAATCGATATATTGTGTGGTTGTTGGCAAAATTTCAGGTTCAACGACTTCCATCACGATCGCTTCTTTTTCCTCGGCAATAAACGTAGTGGTTGATAATTGATGATCCAATAAAGAAATCCAAACATCGTACCTGCCGTTCTCAGGACGATACCCATCATTATCGTAACCATTCCAATGAAACCTTAAAACACTTCCCTTGTCAGAAGCCAGAAGATTGGGATCGCGTGAGGAAAAAACCGGGGTTAGGCCATCGGATTCATGAAATATTTCCAGTTCGGCTACAAGGCCGCCTGCCAAAAAGAGTGGGTCCTCATAAAGCATGGAACTTAAATAGTAATCGATTAATATATCGGTATTTTCCGTGAATTCCACAAATTCCGGGTTGGCGGTTGTGGGAGAATTAATACAAATATCATTTGGGCAGTTATAGATAATGACACTGGTAGTCGCAGAGCTTGTTTTAGGAGTCGCGTCATCATCGGTTACGGTTAACTGCAACTCGTATCTTCCCAAACATTCCGGGCTGACAGTATTCCCGGGATAAAAAAGATTGAAGGTATGAAGAGATGGGCCGGATGGCAGCGGCGGCAGCAGCAATGGCGGGCACCCCGAAGGAAATGCCAGGTAACTCCACTGGTAATTGGTAATGCCTAACCCCGGTCCCAAAAGCCCCCCGTCTAGAAGATTGTCTTTATCATAACTATTAAATCCGCTTAAAGTGGTATTTTGGGGGGAAAGAATTGTTCCTGATAAATCTGTGAGTATAGAAAGGGGGGGATTAACGATTGCAACCGGGGGAGCCTCTTCTTGTATAACGGAAACGATTAAGAATTCGGAAGCGTTGTTATCTTCCCCATCCTCTACATCAAGTTGAAAAGTATAATCACCCGGATCCAATAAACCAGTGGTAATGGAAATAGATGGACTATAGGGATCCATATTAAGAAGTCCTTCATCTAACCGTCCCTCATAAAGCGGTCCCAAAAATCCCAGGGGTTCATTAACATCAGCCGTCGCGATAGACCAGGTATAACCGACAATTGGACGAGAAATGCCTTTTACGCCTTGCGGATCAGTCGTTGTGTGGCAATAATCGGGCGGGTCGCAAGGGCTGTCCGGGTCTATGGAGTTGCTGCCATCCAATTCCAGGGATGAAAGCGTGCCAATTGTTGCTGATCCCTCGATAATTGCTATCGGAAGGCCATCGACTACTACTGTAAATTGCTCCGAAACGGTTTCTCCTTCGTTATCCGTTGCGTTCAACTGAAAAATCCAGGTTCCGGCATCAGTTTCGTCTGTAACAAAAACCAATACCGAGTCAATTCCAAAATCCTCTACCGGTCGATATGAGGATGAATTAGGGGATTGAATCAGATCCCAGCTAAAAATAAGATCTCCGCCATCATCATCTTTTGTAATACCAGTTTCAATCCTCAACTCATCTCCGGTATCAATTTCAGTATCACCGATCAGATTAATTATTGGGGGAAGATTGTAAACCCTCACAATTTTTGTTTCCTCACCAGTATCTCCTTCATCATCTGTTGCCTTACAAACAAATTTCCAGGGTGGGCGGTCGACGATATCGGTATCATCTGTTAGTGTTGTAATGTCAGCCTCAGTTGCTGGATTGGGCCAGGAGATGATTCTTGTCGCCCAAACGTTTCCAATAGGGACACTGCCTTCCGTGGGTCCATCCTGAATTGTCCAAGAAAACTCTTCTATATTTCCTCCGTCAACATCTCCCGCGGGATCAGAGCCAAGAGTATTTCTTGCTTCTAATGTTAATGGCTCAAGAGCGTCAATCCGGTCTGGGCCGACAATTTCAATAACAGGTGGGCTGCCGGTTACGCTAAAATTTGCGGTTTCGCTATCGGAGGCTCCATCTGTATCTTGAACTACCAACCGTACACTCCAATTCGTTCCTGAAGAAAGGTAATCATCATTAAAAGTTTCAGTTCGTGTCGCTCCGCTTCTTACAAAAGTTGATCCCCCCGGGCGAGTAAATGTCCACCGAAAGTCTAGTTGACTGTCACTATCTTCTCTATCGCTGGACCCGCGGCCATCAAAAACTATTGAAAATCCCTCAACCCCCAAACTTAAATTATTATCAGACATTGTGAAACTGGCGATGGGACGAAAATTGAGACATGTTGCATCCACCATCTCGTCAACAAGACTGTTTAAATTACCCGGCGTTGCAGAAAGTGCTTGTGAGGAAGATCCTGCGCCATTGGCAATTGTTTGAAGTTCTCCCGGGTTTCCACCGATAAATATTAGCCTCGATCTAATCCCGCTATTACTCAATATCGCTATTGTCTGGGGAACTGTATAATTGCCTTCGGTTTCCTCCCCATCTGTCAAGACGATTAACAATTTTAAATTTGAGGTCGATCTACTCGTTAAACGATTTGTTCCATAAACGATTGCATTTCGAATTCCTGTTCCATCGCATGACGTAAAATTTCCGGATAATCTATTTATAGCTGTAGCAGGAGTAATCCATTGTGTATCAATATTTCTGGTCGCACAAAAGGTGAATAAACGTACTTCGTTTAAGTATCCGGTGTTACCTAATTCACTAATAACTGATATGGCAAATGCACGCGCTTCGTTTAGCTTGGGAGAATTGGTCGGCTCCAACATACTAGGTGATACATCTATTCCAATACAAAGCGATATATTGATTCGCCGTGCACACTCTTCGTCTTGGGCATTTAATTTTATATTCCAAGTTAATACCGTTAGAATAATCAACAGGTCGGTCAAGAATCGTTTCATTCTTTTTTGATCCGTCGTCTTCATAAACAATTTTCTACTTACGGTTTGATGTGAATGCATCAGAAATATGAAAAAATTACATTTACTGGATATGGCGCATCTCTTATTCCGGTATTATTTGTTTTTATCGACAAAACGAACAAACATGAGGTTGAAAAGAGTTTAACCATTTAATCTGGTTTATGCAAATAAATGCAAGAAGAAATTCAAAAAAATCTCCCCCGGATAGGTTATTGTATTCGCAACATATTTTGTGTATTCTCGTTGGGTATAAAAAAATTTACAGGAGGCAGTGATGGAAAAACGTTACACTAAGCTTATTATTTTTATTGGGTTAACGACATTATTATTTCTCTCCAATTTTCTCTTCGCCCAGAAAAAACCGATTGCCGAAGTACTTTACCGCACGATTTCCCAGGAAGGCATTGAAGCCGCGGTAAAAAAATACGATAACTTAAAAACGAAGAAAAACGGCGAATATGATTTTAGCGAAGGACAACTGAACAACCTCGGTTACCGCTTGCTGAATGAAGGCAAATCCGAAGCTGCCCTGGAGGTATTTAGGCTGAATGTAAAGGTATTCCCCAAATCACCGAACACCTACGACAGCCTGGGTGAAGCCTATATGAAAACCGGCGATAACAAAATGGCGACAATTAACTACGAAAACGTATTGGCTGTTTTGCCCAATGCAAGCATCAACGAGCAGCAAAAACAGTTTTTAAAGCAAAATGCCGAGGCCAAGCTAAAGATTCTCAAAAACCCCAATGCTGTAGAATCCCACTATTTAAATGACTTTTTAGCACCAAATACCGAAAATCCTTTTGGAAAACTGCACCCTGATGCGCCGCCGGAAACCGAGCAGTGGGGACAAATGGCTGGTGTTTGGGAATGCACCAATTTTGCCTTCGTAAACGGCCAGTGGTTTTCCGGTTGGAAAGCAACCTGGGCCTGGCGATACATTTTGGATGGATTTGCAGTGCAGGATGTCTGGCATCAAAAACAGGAAAACCTGCCGCCGCCTTCGGCAAATCTACCTCGCGACTTTGTGGGAACCAATGTGCGCATCTACGATCATGCGAAGAAAAAATGGCAGGTGATGTGGTTTCATAACGGTCAAATATTAGGTGGTAGCGGCAATGCTACAAACCAATTTGAAGCGGAATTTATCGACGGGCAAATTATTATGACGCCGGTAAATCCCCCGGCAACCGGGCCGCAAACCCGCATCGTCTTTCACAATATCACCAAAGACACTTTTGATTGGAAATCCGAAACCCTGGGCGAAGATGGCGAAACCTGGACAGCGACATTTAAAATTCAAGGAAAGCGGGTGCGTTAAAAGAGTCCACCCACCGTTATTGCAAATGCACCAATGTTTGCTCCTTCTACTCTTCTGAAGGCATAATTGGCATTCAACAAAATCCGGGTGCCAGCGGAAACGGGGATGCTATAGCCGGTGCCGACCAAAGCGCCAAATCCCCACCCGGTACTGGCGGTTACTGATATACCGCCGCCCTCAATATCGCCCGTAAACCTGGCAGGTCCCGCATCCGCCCGCAGGAAAAGACCTTTGCCAATCTCATTGGTGAGGTAGTGCATTGTGCTAAATGCAAAAGTAACGCCGGTTAATTGAAAAGAAATATTTACATTATCATTTTCATAGCGATCTCCGAAAGTATTGATAATGCCGCCGATAACAGTTTTCTTTCCGCCGATGGGCCAATAAAAGCCGATCAGGTCAAGCCCGATGCTGGCGTGACTCACATTCGGCTGATCTACAATATCATCAAGGACTTGCTCAACCTCATCAGCGTACTGCGGGTTTGCATATCCCAGGCCAAAATACAAATACCAGGATTCGAGCTTGTGTTGCGATTGGACACTGCTACCTGAAAAAAAGATGGCAAAAACCACTACGATTGGGATTGAAAGCCTCTTCATTCTGATCCCTCCTATTTTCTGATCCATTGTTTTAATTTTGACCAGTATACATATAAAGGCTTTTCAAAAAAAGCATTTAGTCTTTTTCCAGGCTATGCTGGAAAAAATTGGAATGATGAAATCCCGAAGTTTTGGGGCTATTTTTCCAATATTCCAACATTCCATCAAACACTTGAACACTAAGCGTTGTTGAATAATCTCCATATTGTTTATCTGTCATGAATCTCCACCTTCATAATCCACTCCCAATTCTTTCAACAGCTTTATGGAATTTTCCCGCACGTTCCGTGGCGGATTCATCGAAAGAGATTTCTTTAAAGCCTTAATTGCCAATTTACGATCGCCATTACGCATGTAACCTTCGCCCAGGCTATCAAAAGAATTCGGGTCTTCCGGGTAAGCCATTACGTTTAATTTAAAAACCTCGACGGCTTCTCTGGTTTTATTTTGATTAAGCAGTTTATATCCCCAACTGTTAACCGCACCCGGTCCCCATATTTGATAACCGGGCTTCTCTTTTATAACGCTTTCATAGATTTTCGTCGCAACAGCCGCTCCTTCTTTAATCAGAACACTCATAAATTCGCTCTGGTATGGCGGGGCTTTTGCAATTTTCCCGGATTCTAACAAGGCGAGAATATCTTGATTCGTGCGATTGGGAATCCGTTGTAGCGATAAATCTTCCACCATACCATGATGGCGCAGCGTTCCGGCAATCCCTTTTTCCGGCGAAAACTTGGCCTCCAGAATTGCCCCGCCCCAGCGGTTCATTTTTAAATGAAATTTACCGTTATTCAGGCTAACATCGTACATTGGCAAATCTCGCTCCCCGAGACGACTGCCAAGATAGGTTGCCGACAGCGAGCCATCGGAATTCCTCTTGATCTCAAAAGGTCCCCAGGGTTCAGTGGTGTTAAAACGACCATCAACCTTTTTGCCTTCCCAGATTCCGATGATGGGATCATCTTTGGATTGCATATCCTGACCGGCAGCGCTAAATAAAATACCAGTCAAAATAATGGAGAACAAAAACAATGTGATTCCGAGTGAATTGTTTTTTCTCTGCATCATACGACTCCCCGTTTTAATTTGTGACTTTTTCAAATATACGATGGAGTTTCCTAAAAGAGTTGAGAGATGTGATGAATGGCAAAATAGGTGATGAGTTGTTGTTATCAAAACCAGCATCCTGAGTCTGTCTCTT
>CAXHHS010000182.1:0-9912 GCA_964015645.1 uncultured bacterium | reverse complement strand
ATCCTGCCCCGGCCCCTCGGAGCATTCCCAACGGCCACGAACCGGGATTGGAAGCGATCAACGCCGATTTGATGTGGCAGGCCGGTATTACGGGTGATGGCACAATTGTAATGAATATCGATTCCGGCGTGAATGGCAACCATCCGGCCCTGGATTATAAATGGCGTGGAAATTCCGTACCGGCATCGCAAGCCTGGTTCGACTTTTTTTCCGGATCGACCTTTCCCTTTGATTCCGATGGTTCAGCAAATCACGGCACGCATACCATGGGCACGATAACCGGCCTCGACCCGGCCACCAACGATACCGTGGGTGTAGCGCCGGGCGCGGAGTGGATTGCTGCTCGCGGTGCTAGTGGCACTGCCGGAAATATCGCCAGTTTTCAATGGGCGTTAGATCCGGATGGAAATCCCAACACAACCGATGATATGCCTTGTGTTATTAACAATTCCTATCGCGATCCCAGTGTCACTACCGAGTGCGATCCGGCGCTAAATCCTTACATCGATGTTATCGGAGCGTTAGAAGCTGCCGGTGTTGCTGTGATATGGTCTGCCGGAAATAGCGGCCCCGGGGCGTCTACAGTTACTCCGCCCAAAAACGTCAACCTGGATTTGGTGGGGTTCTGGGCAACCGGTGCGCTCAATGGCAACACTCCCAGTTTTCCGATTGCCAATTTTAGCAGCCGCGGCCCGGTGGTTTCCGAATGTTTGACCGGGAATACCTCGCTTGACATTAAACCGGAAGCCTCTGCACCCGGCGTCTCCGTTCGATCTTCTCAATTTAACGGATACGGATTTTTGAGCGGCACTTCTATGGCGGCTCCCCATGTTTCCGGTGCAATTGCCTTATTGAAAGAAGCGCATCCGAACAAAACCGGCCACCAATTAAAACTTGCATTATACTTGACGGCTGTGGATTTAGGAACACAGGGCGAAGATAACGCTTACGGAATGGGCATTATTGATATTTGGGCGGCACACCAGCGATTGCTAAATGGCAACAGCGATGAGCAAATTGCCGCATTCCCGGAAGATGTGGATTTCGGCCAGCATTTTACCGGGGCGGATTCCGATACTGAAACTGTCGCGATTACCAATCTCGGCGATTTGGATTTAACCGTAAGCAACATTCAAGTAAGCGGCGCTGATTTTAGTTTAACCGGCTTACCGGCTTTACCCGCAACATTGGGACAGTTCGCTTCCGAAAATTTTCAAGCTGTTTATACGCCAACTACCACCGGGGTTGTCAACGGAACCGTTACCATTACCAGCAGCGACCCCTCAAATCCCAGTTTGGAGATTTCTTTAACCGCAGAAGGGTTGGTTCCCCCGGTGATAGAAGTTTCAGCAGCCTCAATTAATTTTGATGTTGCCGCGGATGAAATGGACACAACGGCACTTACCATCTCGAATACCGGCGGCAGCGGTGCGCCAAATTTAGACTGGACTGCCACCAAACAGGAAGGAACGCTAAAGTTTGCGAATGGTCAAACGTTGAAAGTAAGTTTCCGGCAACCGGAACCCGATGTTGATTTTGCCAGCAGGCTGGGAATTCGGCAAAAATATTTACAAAATAGTTTTGCCGGGGCTGTCGCCTCCAAAAATAGTAACCTGCCGGAAACCGAAGGCGCCGGCGGCCCTGATGCCTTCGGATACAATTGGATTGACAGCAACGATCCCAATGGCCCGGAATTCGATTGGCAAGATATTACCGGTGTTGGCACATCAATTAATCTTGGCGATGATGCCTTTACCGAAATCGCACTTCCGTTTACGTTTCCATTTTATGGCAATGATAAAAACTTAATTAAAATAACCTCTAACGGATATCTGACCTTCGGAACTCCCGCTGCATTTGGCGGCCATGACCCGATTCCTAACCCCAATAATCCCAATGATTTAATCGCGACTTTCTGGACAGATCTCGACCCCACGGAAGGTGGAACAATTCATCATCATTTTGATGGCGCCAATAACGTTTTTATTGTTCAATATACCAATATCCAATTGTTCGGCGGCAGCGATCCGTATACCTTCCAAGTAATTCTTGCGCCGGATGGCAGTATCAAGTACCAATATCTTGATATGCGCGGCAACGTTAATAACGCCACTGTCGGAATCGAAAACATAAACGCCACTATCGGCCTGCAAGTCGTTAATGACGCCGCCTATGTCGAAAACAGCATGGCAGTATTAATTCAGGAAGCATGTCCCTGGTTAGACCGTTCGCCATCAAATGGCAGCATTGCACCTGGCAGCAGCCAGGAGATCGATGTAATTGTCGATGCAACCGGCTTGCCCGATGGGATTTACGAATGTAATCTAATTATCCTCAGCAATGATCCTGCAAATAGTGCGGCATCAATACCGGTTACCATGAATGTTGGCTCTGCAAACGAATTTAACCAGGAAGTGTTGTCCGGTTGGAATATCATTGGCCGCCCGCTAAATGTGGCGGATTCTTCGGTTTCGACGCTCTATCCCGATCACGAACCCAATAGCTTGTTTTCCTGGAATGGCAGCTATCAAGGCGGCTCGGAAGTCGCGCGATGTACCGGGTATTGGCTGAGATTTCCTGCCGGAGCTACGGTTCCGATTAACGGGACATCTCAAAGCAGCTGTACAATTAATTTGATCCAGGGCTGGAATTTGATTGCCGGTCCTTCTTGCGATGTGCCAATCGCCAATATTGATGATCCAAGCGGCGTGATAACCGGAACGATCTTCGGTTGGGGCGGCAACTATTTTAACGCCACCAGCATCAACCAGGGGTTGGGATATTGGGTCAACGCCTCCGGGCCGGGAACGATTACGATTTCCTGCGCTTCGGCGGCTTCCAAATACCAGCCGTTCCGTCTGGAAAGTGCTGTGGATATGAGCCGCCTTGCTACAATTGATATTCGCGATGCCAACGGCCATAGCCAATCGCTGTATTTCAACGCTGCTTTGAACGAAGGGCAAACCCTCAACAGCTTTATGCTGCCGCCGGTATCTCCCGCCGGAACCTTCGATGCCCGTCTTGCCGGTGATTATCGTTTGACAGAAGGGGATGAAGCCACCATCAAACTCCAAACCACCCATTACCCGGTAACAGTGGATTTCTCCAACTTGCCGCTGCTAGAAGGGGCACAGTATGTTGTGCGAGAGATGGCCGGCAATGTCGAACTCGGCACTCACAGCGTGTCTGAAGGCCAAACGATCACCATCAGCAATGCCCAGGTAACCACATTGCAACTCAGTAAGATTAATGATGCGCTACCGCAAGCATTTGCCCTGGAGCAAAATTATCCCAACCCGTTTAATCCCACTACCGAAATTCGCTATGCCATTCCGCAAGCGGAAAAAGTGGCTGTGGTTATTTATAACGCGCTTGGGCAAAAGGTTAAAACGCTTGTCAATAGCCGCCAGGATGCCGGTTTTTATACCACAATTTGGGATGCAACTAACGATGCCGGTCAGCCTGTTTCCAGTGGCGTTTACCTCTATAGCGTTACAGCCGGGCAGCATTATGCAATTAAGAAAATGGTCTTTTTGAAATAATTAACGGATTCTTTAAACAATTAGCGAGTATGCAATATTAACAGCCTGTTATTGCATGCTTAGCCGGAAGTTGATCGTTACGGAGATTAACGTTATCCCGAAGATTCGGGGTTAACGCTAATCTCCATAACGATCGTAAAGGAGGTGATGGCCCCAAATTAATAATCGGTATTTTTTAAATTGCGTGTATTTGTTTATTAATTAAAGGAGAATCTCTCATGAAAAGAGTTTTGTCACTATTAAAAACAAAACGCTCAATCGGTGTTTTGAGCGGGATTATTGTTTTTGTTTTGCTATGTTTACAGGTAGATGATGTTCAAAACTACCTGGAAGCAGAGCGAAATGAACAAAAGCGGATCGAATACGAAGAGTTTCTGAAAACCCACCCCTTTACCAACCGGGGAATTCAGACGATTGAAGAATATAAAAGTATTCCGAAGGCCGAGCGGCCGGATTTAGCAGCGGAATTAAATTTTTTACAAACACTGGATCCGGCATTAGGATATCCGCCCACGGAACGCTTGAGTGAAGCCGTAGAGCGGGTCAACGCCTTTAACAAAAATCCTTCTTTTGTTGAAGATGTGCCCGGCTCTGCAACCGGCCCCTGGGTAGAAAGAGGCCCCTCTAATGTGCCCGGCCGTACCCGCGCTATTATGTGGGACCCTAATGATAGCAACAACGAAAAAGCCTGGGCCGGTGGTGTAGATGGTGGCATTTGGTTTAACAACGATGCGACCGATCCCAATAGCCCCTGGCAAAAAGTAGATGATTTTATGGGTAGCACGATCGCTATTTCAAGCATCGCTTATGATCCGACGAACACGATGAACTTTTACGTCGGCACCGGCGAAGGTTATTTTCATATTGATGCTGTGCGTGGCGATGGCATCTGGAAAAGTACGAATGGCGGCGCTACCTGGGAACAATTACCGAGCACCGCTTCGAATAATGATTTTCGGTATATTCAAAATGTTGCTGTTCATCCCACAACCGGTGATGTGTATGCGGCTACCAGGTCATTTTCCCCGAGCACAGGCGGCGGAATTTTCCGTTCTACTAATGGCGGCACTACCTGGACAAATGTGTTAAATAGCAGCAATGGAGCCGGTGTCAGCAGAGCGGCTGATGTTGAAATTGCCTCCGATGGCACTATTTACGCCGCAATGGGAATTTTCCAAACCGACGGCCTGTACAGCTCCGCAACCGGAAATGCCGGAAGCTGGACAAAATTAAATACCGGCAATAATGGGTTCCCAACATCCGGCTTCCAAAGAATTGAGATTGCACTTGTTCCTTCTAATTCCAACGCTTTATATGTTGCGACACAAGCTGCCGGATCTAATGCTGTTAATAATATTTTGAGAACGAATAATCAAGGCGCTGACTGGACGTCGCAGAGTGTACCGTCTGCCGGATCCCAGGCCTGGTACGATTTGATAATGCGCGTTGATCCGAATGATGATCGGAACGCCATTATTGGTGTTGTAACGCTTTGGAGAACGACAGATGGCGGTGGTTCCTGGTCGCAAACCGGGTCGAATGTTCATGTGGATTTTCATGGCATTAAATACCGCCCCGGCTCTTCCACGGAAGCATTGGTAAGCTGTGATGGTGGTATTTGGTATTCCGAAACAATCGGCTCTACTAATACCTACGCCCGTCACAGCCGGGATTATCATACCACACAGTTTTATGCCTGCGCACTTCATCCGGATGCCGGTGAAGATTATATGTTAGGCGGCACCCAGGATAACGGCTCGCCGCAGTTTGACGGGCCTGGTGTAGACGCAACCATCGATGTCTCCGGCGGTGACGGCGGCTTTCCGCATATCAATCAAAACAATCCCTTAATCCAGGCTGCTGCAAACCAGTTTATCAATATTCATCGTTCCACGGATGGCGGCGAGACATTCTCATTCGACTTTGGCCCGGGCGGAGGACTGTTTATCAATCCTTCCGATTATGATAGCAATCGGGATATATTATACTATTCCAGCGGAAGCGGTTCTTCTATTGGCCGGCTTTTAAATTTCGGAACCGCTGCTAATTTAAGCAATAATCCCATTTCCGGCCTTGCCCTGGGGTCTGCTGCATCGCATTTACACGTTTCTCCGCATACGGTTGCTTCAACAACGCTATTTGTCGGCACCCAGGGCGGCAGCGTGTTTAGAATTACCAATGCGAATACCGGCGCGTCCACAACTACCAACATTACCGGGGCCGGTTTCCCCAGCGGTAATGTTTCCTGTGTCGAAATTGGCGGCAGTGAAGATACGCTGTTGACAACATTCTCGAATTATGGCATCGCTTCGGTATGGTACAGCACCGATGGCGGTGCAAGCTGGGCAGATAAAGAAGGTGACTTGCCCGATATGCCGGTACGCTGGGCCTTGTTCAATCCGAATGATAGTAAAGAAGTCATACTCGCAACGGAAATCGGTACCTGGGCAACCTCGGATATTACCGCCGGTTCGCCAACATGGACACCTTCCAATACCGGTTTGGCAAATGTACGCGTCGATATGCTCCAAATGCGCGATTCCGATTTTGAAGTGATTGCCGCCACCCACGGCCGGGGAATGTACTCCAGCAGGGCATTTTCCAGCATCGCATCGGCAGATGCGGATGTTTCGCCCTCTTCCTTCGAGTTTGACCTGGCGCCGGGCGAAATGGATACCGGAACGCTTACGATTGCCAATATTGCTGCCGCCGGAGCACAAAATTTAAATTGGAACATTAACCAGCAGCCACCGGGATTTAATCTTTCCAAGCAACCGGTGGAAAGAGAAATTCTGCCCAAAGGCCAGCGCAGCACCAAAACCAATCCCCCGGTAACGGAAGGAACCGGCGGCCCTGACCCGCTCGGTTACACCTGGATTGACAGTGATGAGCCTGGTGGACCAACGTTTGATTGGGTAGATATTACCGGTGTGGGTACTTCGGTTTCCCTGGCAGATGATGATGCGATTGAAGTCATGCTTCCTTTCTCATTTCCCTTTTACGGGTTCACCAAATCGGAAGTTAAAATCACCTCTAATGGGTACTTAACCTTTGCTGTCCCATTTGCTTTTGGAAATAACTTCTCAATTCCCGACCCCGGAACTCCTAACGATGTAATTGGCGGTTTCTGGACCGATTTGGATCCGTCAGTGGCTGGCACAATTCACTATCACCATGATGCCGTTGATGATGAATTTATCGTTCAATATACTGATGTTCCGCAATTTGGCCAGGCAGGTAATACCTATACCTTCCAAATTATTCTGACGCCGGATGGCAAAATTAAAGTGCAATACTTTGACATGTCCGGCCCGTTAAGTATTGCCACGGTCGGTATTGAGAATGCCCTGGGGGCAGTTGGCCTTCAGGTGGTATTTAATGCTCCTTATGTACAAAATGGTTTAGCGACCCTCTTCCAGGGCGGCCCCTGGCTATCTCTGGATCCCCCGGAAGGCAGTGTTTCACCGGGCAGCAATGATGAAGTTTCACTAAGCGTGGATGTAACTGATCTCCCAAGCGGAACATACCAGGTTGAATTAGCAATTAATACCAATGATCCCGCGGAGTCCCAGGTGATTGTGCCGGTAACGTTGAATGTGTCTGCAAACGAATTTAACCAGGAAGTGTTGTCCGGTTGGAATATCATTGGCCGCCCGCTAAATGTGGCGGATTCTTCGGTTTCGACGCTCTATCCCGATCACGAACCCAATAGCTTGTTTTCCTGGAATGGCAGCTATCAAGGCGGCTCGGAAGTCGCGCGATGTACCGGGTATTGGCTGAGATTTCCTGCCGGAGCTACGGTTCCGATTAACGGGACATCTCAAAGCAGCTGTACAATTAATTTGATCCAGGGCTGGAATTTGATTGCCGGTCCTTCTTGCGATGTGCCAATCGCCAATATTGATGATCCAAGCGGCGTGATAACCGGAACGATCTTCGGTTGGGGCGGCAACTATTTTAACGCCACCAGCATCAACCAGGGGTTGGGATATTGGGTCAACGCCTCCGGGCCGGGAACGATTACGATTTCCTGCGCTTCGGCGGCTTCCAAATACCAGCCGTTCCGTCTGGAAAGTGCTGTGGATATGAGCCGCCTTGCTACAATTGATATTCGCGATGCCAACGGCCATAGCCAATCGCTGTATTTCAACGCTGCTTTGAACGAAGGGCAAACCCTCAACAGCTTTATGCTGCCGCCGGTATCTCCCGCCGGAACCTTCGATGCCCGTCTTGCCGGTGATTATCGTTTGACAGAAGGGGATGAAGCCACCATCAAACTCCAAACCGCCCATTACCCGGTGACTGTCGATTTCTCCAACCTGCCGCTGGTAGAAGGTTCGCAATACGTTGTGAGAGAGATGGCCGGCACCGTCGAGCTTGGCACACACAGCGTGTCTGAAGGGCAGTCAATTACCATCAGCAATGCGCAGGTAACCACGCTGCAACTCAGCAAGATCGATGTTGTGGTACCGCAAGCGTTTGCCCTGGAGCAAAACTATCCCAACCCGTTCAATCCCACCACCGAAATTCGCTATGCCATTCCGCAAGCGGAAAAAGTGGTATTGACGATTTACAATTCGTTAGGCCAAAAAGTAAGAACCCTGGTTTCCGAACAGCAGGAAGCCGGCCTTTATACCGTCAAATGGGATGCTACAAACGATGTTGGTGCGAAGGTTTCCAGTGGAATTTATATGTATCGAGTAACTGCTGGTTCTTTTACCGCCATTAAGAAGATGATCTTGATGAAATAAATACCGGCAACGAATTATTTCGTAAAAAGGGTGAGCCATTGTGGCTCACCCTTTTTGTTTATAGAGCTTTAATAATTTCAGCCGCCCCCACGGATTACCTTCTTTAACCATTCCTCTTATTGCAATAATACCATCTTCTTAGTCACACTCTCATTCCCGGCATTTATTTGATAGTAATAAACCCCGCTCGCTGCTTGCTGGCCTGCTTCATTATTCCCATCCCATAAAATTGTATAAAATCCGGCTTCTTGAAAACCCGATTGTAGCACTCTAATTTTTTGCCCCAGAGAATTGAATATGGTAATAGCAACTTTCGTCTTCTCCGGAATCGTATAGCGAATTTCCGTTTCCGGATTAAATGGGTTGGGATAGTTTTGCTGAACAAAAAAAGAAGTAGACAGTAATTTATTGTTTTTGCTAATCTTAAAGCGCTTTATATTCGAATTGTTTATCGTAATCGAATTTCCATTTTGAAGAATGTGTGTGTCTAATTCCTGGCTCCCAGCAATTTCCGATACACTATATTGCACGGAACCGGCTTCTGATGAGTTTTCGATGGAAATGCTCACCGGAAAATTTACAGTCTGGAAATAAACCAGTGGCTCTATTGTTTCTGTTAATCGTGTGTTTCCGCTAAAGCGGGCATCAAAAGTTCCGGCAGGAGGAATAGGAGGGAGGGAAAAGTCAGTAGCAGTTACAGCAGCAGTGGCAGTCAAGGAATTGCCAAAATAGAGGACTTGGCTTTGACCAGCATCGTCGCTGATGGTAAGTTTGGAGAGCTGTGTTAAATCGTGCGCAATTGCGGCGAGTTTGAATGGTGATTTGGTAACTGCATTGCAATCCAACCTGATTTGCCCCTCGGTAATTGTTCTCACCCAATAGCCGGTGCCTTGTGAAAGCGTATCGGATGAAACATAGGCGCCTTCAAACCGAAAAAGCGTTCCGGGAATGATGATATTTTCAGGATCAATAATATTATCAATGATAATATCGCAGGAGATTCCCGCAATCATATTCCAGCCTGCTCCCAGGTTAAGCGTAAGCGTATCAATTGGCGAACCGCTGATGGTGACAACCTCCATTGCCGGGAATGAAAGCCAATATCCCACACCGGCTTCCATCGTGTCTTTTAGTACATAATTTCCTTCAAAAGTAAATAAGGAGTTCTCTTCTGCATTCGGAAAAATCGATTGGTAAAAACGGTCTTCTGGCTGGTAAGGTAAGCCCAACATATTCCATCCGCTTAAAATCGTTTTGTTGAAAGCGCGAATTTCGATATTTAATTCATCTAACAGGAAATTCGCATTTTCTTCTGTAATCGCAACATGTTCCTCGTTTGCCGTTGTTGGAAAAAAGATGGTATCAAAAACGGTTTTACTGAGCAATACCGGGTCGTTCACCAAATCATGAAAAAGATCGAGCGGATCGCCGCTTTGATCCCGTAAATCCAGGGCGCTAACGGTTGGTATAAAACAGTGGCGGGGAAAGTCGGTCATAATATCGCCAAATCCGCCGGGATCAACATCTGCCAGTTGCTGCTGTGTGTCTCGCCAGCCACCCGGGGCATTATCGAAGGGCAGAGTACCTTCTACAAATACATCCTGCTGCGAATCGGGGAG
>CAXHHS010000181.1:0-9933 GCA_964015645.1 uncultured bacterium | reverse complement strand
TACGCGCTGCAATGGAGTCTCGTGGGCTCGGAGATGTGTATAAGAGACAGCAGCTTTCGCTAATGCGAGACACCGGGCAGGTAATCGGCGTTGTAAAAGATTTTAATTATGCCTCTCTCCATACATCTGTTGAACCGCTGGTGATTCACCGTTTTAATTTTTTCAATTTCATCTCGATAAAAATTAATGCCCGGGATTTTGCAACAAATATTCGGGAAATCGAATCCACCTGGCAATCCGTTTTTCCGGGGCAGCCATTCGAATATTATTTTCTCGATGAGGGATTTGCCCAGCTTTACCAGGCGGAGCAAACGCTTACCAAAACATTCCGCTATTTTACCTTTTTAGCGATATTTATCGCCTGCCTCGGTTTATTTGGATTGGCTGCCTTCACCGCAGGGCAGCGCACAAAAGAAATCGGTATTCGTAAAACACTCGGCGCTTCGGTCTCCAATATCATCGTTTTGCTCTCGAAAGAATTTGTTGTTTTGGTAGCGCTGGCATTCATTATTTCGATTCCCCTGGCTTATTTTGCTATGGATCGCTGGCTGCAAGATTTTGCGTATCGCATCGAATTGAGTATATTAACTTTTTTGATCGCCGGAATTTTGGCCCTGGGGATTGCCCTGCTAACGGTTAGCTACCAGGCGATTAAAGCCGCGCTGGCAAACCCGGTTGAAGCGTTGCGATATGAGTGAAGCGTGGTTCGTGGTGCGCGATACGTAAGCTATTGTTTTTTCACGCAATACGTATCACGCATCAGCAATACGCAACACGTCTGCAAACCTTTCTTCTTTTTCCGCTGTCTATTACCCGACATCAATATATAGGAGCCTGCCATGCTAAAAAACTACCTCAAAACCGCAATTCGTAACTTGTTGAAAAATAAGGGAAATACCTTTATCAATATTTTTGGTTTAGCAACCGGAATCGCCTGCTGCATTCTGATTGTGCTGTTTGTGAGGCACGAATGGCAGCACGATGCCTTCCACAAAAATGCGGACAATATTTATCGAATGGTGATGCACCAAAAAAGCGCCGATGGCAGCTTTGGCAAAAACACCTTCTTTCCGAAAGAAACTGCCGAGACGATTGTGGCAGAATTTCCTGCTGTTACCCATGCGACCGGCCTTATCCGCACCTGGAATCGAATTCGTTACGGTACGGAGCAATTCCGAGCTGCTATTGGCGAGGTCGATAATGGTTTTTTACAGATGTTTACCTTTCCTTTAATTGTCGGTGATCCGGCGACTGCACTTAAAGAACCGGATAATATTGTCATCAGCAAATCGTTTGCAGAAAAATTATTCTCTGATATTGACGGCGACTATACCACCGTAATTGGAAAGGTATTGAGTGTCCATGGCAAAGATGTAATCGATTTTATTATCACCGGTGTAATGGAAGACTTTCCGAAGGCATCCAGCTTTCAATTCGAAGTGTTAATTTCGATTGAACACTACAGAAATTTTGGTGTGAGCAACAATTGGGCCGGGGCAAAAACAGTTTATATTCAGCTGGCTGACGGGCAGAATACGAATATACTGGAGGCATCCTTACCTCCTTTCGCAGAAAAACTTTTGATCGAAAAGTTTAAAAACAATCAACCACTGGCACTATTGGGGGATTTTCAAGATGTCGTCAAAGTTACCTTGCAGCCGCTTTCTGATATTTATTTGGATGACGAAACCTTTTCTCACTACAGTAAGGCTGGCAATGCTACTGCCGGTTATATTATGGTAATGATTGCTTTTTTGGTGCTGGCAATCGCTTGTATTAATTTTACCACGCTTTCGGTTGGCAAATCATCCCGGCGTGCAATGGAAGTGGGAATGCGCAAAGCGCTCGGCGCCCGGCGCACCCAACTGATGGCTCAATTCTGGGGAGAAGCACTGCTCCTGAGCCTATTCTCCTTAATTATCGGAATCATTTTAGCGAAATTGTTGCTTCCGCTGTTTAATGCCCTGGCACAGAAGGAACTCGCCCTTAATATTTTCGCGGACCCGGGATTGATTCTAATTCTGTTCACTGTTATGCTCCTCACCGGGCTTTTTGCCGGGAGTTATCCGGCGCTGGTGTTATCCGGATTTCGACCGGTTTCTGTTTTTAAAGGCGAAACCGGTATCGGGAAGCCAAACAAACTTACCCGTAGTTTGGTCGTCTTGCAATACACACTATCAATCGCTCTGATGATTGTAACCGGCATTATGAGCCAGCAACTCACCTACCTGTTGAATAAAGATTTGGGCTACAACCAGGAGCAGGTAGTGATCGTTTCCACACCCACCCAAGAGACAAATGAACGGATGAAAACGCAAATCCGCTCGCATGAGCGAATTATTAGTGTCGGTGCCAGCGATCGTTCCTTTACCAGTGGCTGGCAAACTCGTGGTTTAAAAAACGATGCCGGGGAATGGGTTTCCGTACGGCAAATCCGTATTGACCCGGATTATTTGAAAGCACTGGAAATTCCCCTGTTGCAAGGCCGTAATTTTTCCTACGAGCGGCCGGTCGATGTTAAGGAATCAGTGCTGGTCAATGAAGCATTTGTAAAGGAATTAGCCTGGGCAGACCCGGTAGGAAAACAGCTAAAAGAATTGAGTTGGGGTGAGGAGGATGCTTCCCCCACTGTGATTGGGGTCGTCAAAGATTTTCACATCGATAAATTAGATCGCGAGCTGCAGCCATTGTTGATGCACATGAATCCCGATCAGCATGGATTGTACCGCCTGTTTGTACGGATTAAACCGGATGATATTTCCGGCACAATGGATTTCTTAAAAGCAAACTGGGAAGAGATCGCCCCGGATATTCCCTTTAGTTCGAGCTTTTTGGATGAGAACCTCGAAAACCAATATCGCGAAGAACAGCGCTGGCGGCAGATTGTCGGCTATGCTTCCATTTTTGCGATTTTGATCTCTTGTCTGGGATTGCTGGGGTTGGCAGCCCTCGATGTTGCTCGCCGCACCAAAGAAATTGGCATTCGTAAAGTGCTGGGTGCTTCGGTAACCAACCTGGTGAGTTTGCTCTCCAAAGAATTCTTGCTGCTGCTGCTAATTGCCAATGTCATCGCCTGGCCGGTTGCTTATTTTTCCATAAACTTCTGGCTGCAAAATTTTGCCTATAAAATCGATCCCGGTTGGTTTATATTTCTGGGGGCTGGTTTCTTAGCGGTTCTGATCGCCTTGTTAACGGTAAGTTTTCAGTCCATCAAAGCAGCTTTGGCGAATCCGGTTAAATCTTTGCGGTATGAATAATGGAGTATCAAGCTTTCGGCTTGACACTTCAAATATCTATAAAAGTTGATAAAATTTCTTCTGGATTGACTCTAATAAATAAAAGGAGTTTATCTCAGGAGGGAATTATGTCAACATTTCAAGCGTATATCGCCAAAATTATTCAAAGGCAGATGAAAGAATGCCATTTTAACGAACTGTATTCCAGGCTAAAAAATTCCGGGTTAGAAGCGGAAATTGTCAATGGTGGGGATTGCGAGAACATTGAAGAAATTAAAGAAGAATTGCCCTGGGCAAAAAATGCAAAAAATGTCGTGGTTTGTTACCTGGGTATTCGGAATGAGCTGGGATTGTAATTCGAATTTTCAATTCGAAGTAAAAAAGAGCAGAGTTGAACCCTTTTACTGCTGAGTGTACTCAGCAGCATTGTTACTGTCTAAGGAAATCTTGTATGTTACGTGAAGCAGAGCTTCACCTTATACGTTACCGGGCGGAAGCCCGGTAACGAGTAATATTTACGCATTCTTCAACATCTGCCGCAACACCGTTTGCAAAATCCCGCCGTTGCGATAATAATCCACTTCCACTTCCGTATCCAAACGAGTTTTGACGTTAAAGGTGGTTTCCACACCGTCTTCGGTTCTGGCGTTTACGGTGATTTCCTGGCCGGGGGTAAGACCATCGGCGATGCCGGTAATATCAAACGTTTCGGTTCCGCTTAATCCCAATTTCTGCGCGCTGTCGCTATCCAGAAATTGCAAGGGCAAAACGCCCATGCCAATCAAATTGCTGCGGTGAATGCGCTCGTAACTCTCTGCAATAACTGCTTTTACGCCTAGCAGAAAGGTGCCTTTGGCTGCCCAGTCACGGCTGCTGCCGGTTCCGTATTCTTTACCGGCAATCACAATTAGCGGTGTGCCGTCGGCTTTGTATTTCATGGCGGCGTCGTATATAAATTCCTGTTCGCCGGTGGGGAAGTAAATGGTGTAGCCGCCTTCTACGCCGGATAGCAGTAGGTTTTTGATGCGAATGTTTCCAAACGTTCCCCGCATCATCACTTCGTGGTTGCCGCGGCGGGAGCCGAAGGAGTTAAAATCCTTCCATTCAACACCGTTTTCCATTAAATACTTAGCGGCGGGGCTGTTTTTGGGAATCGCACCTGCGGGGGAAATATGGTCAGTAGTAACCGAATCGCCTAACAGCGCCATTACACGCGCGCCGTGAACATCGGAGAGATCGCCAGGTTCCAGCCCCATATCATCAAAAAAACTGGGTTTTTTGATGTACGTCGAGGTGGCTTCCCAGTGATAAATTTCGCTTTTGCCATTACGCAGGGAGCGCCAGTTATCGTCGCCATCGTAAACGGCGCTGTATTTTTCCTTGAACATTTCCGGAGAGACCGATTGCTCTACTGCTTCTTTAATTTCCGCTTGTGTTGGCCAGATGTCTTTTAAATAAACCGGGTTACCGTCCTTATCGTCGCCAAGCGATTCGCTTTCGAAATCAAAATCGGCGCGGCCGGCGAGGGCATAAGCGACCACCAATGGCGGCGAGGCCAAATAATTTGCACGCACCGTGGGATGCACCCGGCCTTCGAAATTGCGATTTCCGCTGAGCACGGAGGCAGCGACCAAATCGCCGTCCTTTACGGCGGTATCGATTTCATCCGGTAATGGGCCGCTGTTGCCGATGCAAGTAGTGCAACCAAATCCCACAAGGTTAAAACGCTGGGCTTCCAATGCCGCCATCACACCGGCGCGTTTGAGGTATTCGGGAACGACTTGCGATCCCGGTGCCAAACTGGTTTTTACCCAGGGTGTGGTCTTTAATCCTTTTTCAAGGGCTTTTTTAGCCACAAGGCCGGAAGCGATCATCACTGAAGGATTGGAGGTGTTGGTGCAACTGGTAATCGCCGCAATCACCACAGAGCCGTGCTGCAAATCAAACGTTTCTCCGTTATAAGTGGTTTCCACTTTGGCATCGCGCCCGGATTTAACCTGGGTTTTGTAGAGATTTTCCATTGCATCGTTAAACGCACTTTTCATGTTCTTTAGGGTGATGCGGTCTTGCGGGCGTTTTGGCCCGGCGAGGCTCGGTTCTATGGTGCTCAAATCCAACTCCAGGGTGTCAGTATAAACCGGTTCGGGCGTATCGTTGGTACGGAAAACGCCTTGGGCTTTTGCGTAGGCTTCTACCAATGCGATTTGATTATCATCACGGCCGGTTAAGTGCATATAATCAAGCGTAATTTGATCGATGGGAAAGAAGCCCATTGTTGCTCCGTATTCCGGTGACATATTGGCAATCGTCGCACGATCCGCCAGGTTTAGCTGATTGAGGCCATCGCCGTAATACTCGACAAATTTTCCGACAACGCCTTTTTGTCGTAACATTTCGGTTACTCGCAGCACAAGATCGGTAGCGGTAGCGCCTTCCGGCAATTCGCCGGTAAATTTGAAACCGATGACTTCCGGCAGGAGCATGTAATAAGGCTGGCCTAACATAACTGCCTCCGCCTCGATACCGCCAACGCCCCAGCCGAGCACGCTTAAACCATTGATCATCGTAGTGTGGGAATCGGTGCCGACCAGTGTATCGAAATAGGCAACTTGCCCGTTATCAGCATCTTTCGTCATAATAACGGATGCTAAATATTCCAGGTTTACCTGATGGACGATCCCGGTTCCCGGCGGCACCACGCTAAAATTTTGAAAGCTGCCTTGCGCCCAGCGCATTACGGAGTAACGTTCTTTATTGCGTTCGAATTCTTTTTCTGTGTTGATCAAATAGGCATCTGCCACGCCAAAAGCGTCGACTTGCACGGAATGGTCGATTACCAAATCCGCACGAACAATCGGGTTGATGCGGGCGGGATCACCGTTAAAATCGGCGATGGCGTCGCGCATGACGGCTAAATCGACGACAGCCGGAACGCCGGTAAAATCTTGTAACACCACGCGGGCTGGCATGTAGGGAATTTCCTTTGCCGGAACCTTAGCGGCATCGTAGTCGATTACGGTTTGGATATCACCTTCGGAAACCAATCGCCCATCTTCGTTGCGCAGTACATTTTCCAGCAATACCCGAATCGAAAACGGCATTTTATCTAAATTCGATTTACCTTGTTGGGTTAATTTGGGTAGACTGAAATAGTGATATGATTTTCCACCGGATTGCAGGTTGTCGAGTGTATCGAAACTATTTTTGAAGTTCGCCATCAGTATCTCCTCTCTGATTTTTGCTGGCAAAGATAATAAAGTTTGTGGGGAAAAGGAAAGTGTTTTGGAAGAAAGGCGATGCTGGATACTGGATGCTCGATGCTTGATTTTTAGTAGGCAGTAGGCGATAGGCAAAAAAAATTGCCTATCGCCTACTTGCCTTTTTACCGTGTTGCTAAAACATAGCGATATGTAATTTGCGCTAACAAAAATCAAACCAGCTTTCACTAACAACTTCTAAAGAAAACCTCTCTACATCTTTTAAGGGATTCATCCCGGTTTCCACCTTTCGCAAGCATTCGATTAAATGCTTCCGCAATTCGATAACATATTGCACATCTCTCGCCAAATTCTGTTCGATGATTTCATTGCAGCGCTTCAGCGCTTTGTGCCATAAATTTCGGCAGCCGGTAAGATTATTATTTTCATAGTGATAAGCGCCTACGCTTAACTGAATCATTGCTTGCCAAAAACTACGCACATGGCCGGCCATATCTTTCCAGGGAATCTCCCAATCTTCATGCGCATTGAAAAAATTGCCTTGTTGTAGGCATTTTAATCCGTTGTTTAAATATTGTTTTTTTTCTTCGGAAGTCAACATTTGTAAGCATTCAATTTTTTCAAAATGTATTATGATTGTAGAAAAAGATCAACTTCTTTTTCACCAGTAGAAAAATTGCCTCTTGATAAAATCCCCCAAAATAACTACACTTTCTCTATAAGGGGGAAATATAGCGTCGTTTTTTTATTGCGAGCAAACGATTCTGATTATCTCACCCCCGAAAATGGGGAAGGCTATTTATGCGTTATGCTCTTGTTCTATTCTTTTGTCTCGTTCTTTTATCACTTCTCAATTGCGATCGTACCCCGGAGGCACAACTTACCGGGGAATTAAAAACCTGGCATAACATTACCTTAACATTTTCCGGCCCGGAAACCAGCGAGCAGGATTCGCTGAACCCTTTTCTGGATTACCGGTTGGTGGTAACGTTTTTGAAAGGAGATCGCAAATACGTCGTGCCGGGATATTATGCCGCGGATGGCAATGCAGCGGAAACCGGCAGCGAATCCGGCAGCAAGTGGCGGGTACATTTTGTACCGGATACCACCGGTACCTGGCATTTTAGAGCGGATTTTAAAACCGGGGAAAATATCGCTCTCAATCCTGACCCCAATGCCGGTGAATTTGTCGCCTTTGGAAAAATTACTGGTAGATTTGATATCGGCGAAAGCAATAAAACCGGACGGGATTTTCGCAGCAAAGGCATGTTGCGCTACGCCGGTGAGCATTACCTGCAATTTTCCGGAGATAAAGACTATTTTCTAAAAGGCGGCGCCAACAGCCCGGAGAATTTTCTTGCTTATTACGAGTTCGATCAGACGCCCGACAAACACCGCTACGGACCGCACATTGGTGATTGGCATTCCAGCGATCCCACCTGGCGAGATGGAAAGGGGAAATCGATTATCGGCGCGCTGAATTACCTGGCGTCGAAAGGAATGAACGCCGTGTATATGCTCCCGATGAATGTAGATGGCGATGGCAACGACGTCTGGCCCTGGATTTCTCCAAAAAAGCGCTACCGTTACGATTGCAGCAAGCTCGATCAATGGGAGATCGTATTTTCTCACGCGGATTCGCTGGGCATTATGCTACATTTTGTTTTAAGCGAGGCGGAAAATAGCAATCTGTTCGAATGGGAGGAACTGGGCGAGCGCAGCAAAGGATTTGCCAACAGCCGCAAGTTATTTTACCGGGAGATGATTGCCCGCTTTGGGCATCATTTAGGCGTTACCTGGAATTTGGGAGAAGAAAACAACCAGCGCCCGCAACGCCAGGCGGCTAATTTTGACGCTGCTTATCCCAACACTACCCAGCAGCGCAAAGAGTTTGCCGCCTACATTCGCGGCCTCGATCCTTACGACCATATTATCACTGTTCATAATGATGCCTGGAATATTTTTCAACCACTGTATGGAAATCCGAGTTTCGAAGGCCCTTCCCTGCAAGTGCATGATCCGAAGGATGTTTATGAAAAAACGCTCGAACATCGCCTTGCCTCCGCAAATGCTGGTAAAAATTGGGTGGTTTTCTTGGATGAAAACGGCCATTTTAACACTGGAGCGGTGCCGGATGCTGATGATCCGAATCATGATGAGATGCGCAAACAAGTGCTCTGGGCAAACCTGATGGCTGGCGGTGCTGGTGTGGAATGGTATTTCGGCTATCAATATCCTCACAATGATTTGAATTGCGAAGATTGGCGCTCCCGCGACCGCTTGTGGGAACAAACCCGTCACGCGTTGGATTTTTTCCAAAAATATGTGCCGTTTCATGAAATGAAGCCGATGACGAATGCCGTCTCCGACAGCGCAATCTATTGTTTTGGAAAAGCAGGGCAAAGTTACGTAGTATATTTGCCGGAAGGTGGCAACACAGAATTGAATTTACCGGTTGCAAAAGGTTTTACCGTCAAGTGGTATAACCCCCGCACAGGTGGTGATTTGGAAGATGGCATCGTGACAACGGTTTACGGAGCAGGGCCAGTATCGTTAGGACTTCCGCCGCGGGAGAAAAATAAGGATTGGGCAGTTTTGGTGGAGCGGATACAAAACTGAACCCCGCCTGCCGGTAAAATCGGGCAGGCTCAGAAGCGGAAGCACCATGAATGGTGCTGAGAACAGCTCGATTTATCGAGCTTCCACATCTTAGCCGCGGGGTTCATCCAGCAGCGGGTTGAATTCGCCAGCAATATCCGTTGATCATCGAAAAAGGTAGCGCCTAATTCCTACATATCCAATTTTCATTTCAACTTCGCTTCCAACGTTAAAAATGCCCATAGCCCCGGGTTATCGTTTGCGAATTTCTGTTTTAGCAATTCTCCGGGCAGCATTAGCGAAATCCCTCCGTAAAAGGAAACATACGTATCATATTTGTAATCAAGTATAAAATCGAACTCATTGCCAAAACCGCTTTCCCCATCGCTGGCAGCAGCTCTAAAATTGTGATAATATGCTTTAAACTGCCATTTTTCGGAAAGCGGAAAAATTCCCTTCACCACCAAATCCTGTAAGCCTCTCCCGTCCGTATTTACCGGGATATTGATGAAATAGTCCATAAAACCGTAGAACTTATGATTGGTTGCGAAAATTGTATCGAATACTTTGTACTTTGTATCGCCTGATTTCATGCCGGAGAGGAAATTATATTCGACCCAAATACTTGGCTTTTTGCCGGTTTGGAAAATATAACCGATGGAGGGCGCAAGCATAAATGCAGTAACATCTTGATCCCGGCGTTTGCCGAATTGAACGGCAAATTCCGATTCAAAAGCTACGGATTTTGAAAAACTTCCTTTATTATAAGTTCCCAGTGTTAATCGATTCAATTCACGATCATTGGAAGCCGTTCGTTTTAAATTCAATTGGTATAGCTGTCTCTTATACACATCTGACGCTGCCGACGAGCTTCTTGGTGT
>CAXHHS010000180.1:0-9944 GCA_964015645.1 uncultured bacterium | reverse complement strand
GTCTCGTGGGCTCGGAGATGTGTATAAGAGACAGTTGGCAATCTCTTCCGATACCGAAATCCATTGGCCGTAACTTACGGTTGTTAAGGGGTCGGGAACTTCTTTCGCTAGTGGCAGCACGTTGCTGCGGCCATCGTAAGCACGGATGGATGGCAGCGCATAAAGCACAGTCGCATAACCAGGCCCATCAATAACGGCGTTTCCAAGAGCGGAAATTAATGCGGTTCTATTTAAGGAAAGGGATGCTGCCGGTGTATCGGTTTGGTAATAGCCTGCTTTTAAAGCAGCTTCCAGGCTGCCTTCGCCGACTTTGCTATTCCACTTATTTTTCAGCCAATCGTGGCCGGAGGTAGTCGCTTCCTGCCCTTGCGATTTTTCGGTGAGATTTAGAAGAATTTCCACTTCGGATTTGGTATCGAACAACGTTTCTTTCAATGCCGGTTGGATGATGCTCAACAATCCTTTACGTGGTTCGGTATCGCCCCAGGATTCGTAGGTGTGCGAAAGCGGCAGCACTAAATCACAGGCAGCGGCGGTTTCGGTCATTACATCAGTAAGGGCAATGCGAAAGCTGGCATTGGCAAGGCTTTCTGCAACATTTAATCCGCCCGGCGTTGTCGCTACAGGATCGGTGCCGGAGATAAATAAAACACCGATTTCGTTACCATTTAAGCGTTGGGTTAACGATTTAATGTCGTTTAGTGTGCCAACGTTGCTATAATCCTGCCCCTGAGAAAAATCGACGGTTTTTCCGGCCATACCGGTTGTCCATTGCAGCAGCCCGGCCAGGAGTGATACTTCTAACCCATTAGCTTGCTGGCTGGAAACACCGCCGGCAATGAGCAAGGGGTTTTTGGCTTCGGCCATTTTTTGGCCAATTGCATTTAGTTCGTCTTCAGATAAACCGGTTTTTGTTGCGATGTCAGAATCCGAGGCAGAGGGCAATTTCGACTGAATACTTGCAGGAATATTATTCGCAGACAGGTTATTTCCAGTAACATAGTTTAAAAGAAACAGCAGGAAATATGCCTCGCTGCCCGGCTTTAACGTCACTCTCTCATTCGCTTGGAAACCGGTTAAAGAGGCATGCGGCTCGGCATGAACCCAATGAAAATGCTCCATTTCCCGGGCTTGTTTTAATTGCGTCGCATTGTAAGTCGGGTTAACAAATGTTTCCAGCAAATCCGCACCGATGCTCAACAGGAAATCGGATTCAGCAATTTTGTATGCGGGAATTTCATTTCGCCCGAAAAGCGCTTGGTAGGCTGCCCGAAGATTCGCGTGGGCAAAGGCTTCGTATTCGGGAAGGCGTTCTGTTCCGGTTGTGCTGCAAAAAGTATCGATTAATTCTGAAAGGGAACCGGTTGTTCTGCCAGCAAGATAGGCGTTTTTACGACCGGAAGTAGTTGCCTGGTTCATGGCATCCAACGCCATTTGATAGGCTTCATCCCAAGAAATGCTTTTTAAAGGGCCGCCGCTCATTTGATCAAGCTTTAACCCATCTTTATTCGGTACCACCGGCGATTTGATTCGTTCGGGATGATACAAGCGCATCAACGAAGATTGGCCGCGCATACAAAGTGCACCGTCGTTTAACGGATGGTCACTAATGCCTTCCAATTTAATCGGGTTAAAATCAACAACTTTTACCGAAACACCACAATTCGCCGGGCATTCCGTACAGGTAGAATTCGTATAAAATGCTTCACCCGGCAGCCAATTGGGGTCTTCCGGTGGAACTACCATAGGAATAATCTTTTCCGTACTCTTCTCCACACCGCAGGAAGAAAGGATGGTTGCGCTGGAAGCCATTCCGACGAATTTCAGAAAATCACGTCTATCCATTTATATTTACTCCTCCTAAAGCCGTTTCATTATTTATGGCAAGTCCAACAATCAGTGGAAGCCCCATTCGCTCGATGACAGGTTACACAAAATCCCATCTGCAACGTTGTAGCTTGTTTAACGGTTTGTACAACGTTCATATCGCCGTGGCATTTTTGGCAGATTTCGCCGCTACCAGCGGTCATTCCCTGGGCTTCATAAAATTTGACATGACGTTTGTGGGAAAAATACACATGTTGGGGAACGCTATGCAATCGCTGCCAAACCGGCGCCCGGTTTTCGTCAATATGCTGCTTTAGTTTTTTCAATTCATCGGTATCAGCCGGAACGGTTCGATGGCAATCAGCACAAACCGAGAGTGCCGGAACCGTAGCAAATTTTGATTTATCCACATATTGATGGCAGTGGGTGCATTGCAACCCCAACCCTTTCAATTCCTTTCCATCACTACGAAAGGTCCAGCTATCTCCGGCATGTAAATCATGCGGGTATGCAATCGGCTGTGCTTCGGGTTTTTCATATTCTACCCAATATGCTGCCATTCCAATAATGGCAGTCGCAAAACCGCCAAACACAGCAACCAAAATTAGTGGTACAATAAACCGCATTACTGTCTCCGAATTTTTCTATTTGATCTACTTTTTAGCAATTCCAAGCTTCAGTATTATCTCCGTAATCTGTTATAAAATCTACTATTTGTGTTTAAGTGTTCCGGTGTTCAATTATTTTGCACTCGAAGACCTGAACACTTAAGCACTTTATCATTTTGACTCTTCATACTTTTTCAAGAGGTACATTGCCGCGGATTCAGCTTCATGCGGTTTTAATCCCTGGTTGGGCATGGGGATATATTCCGGATCAACCTTTACCGGGTTTAAGATAAATGCTTTTAGTTTTTCGAGATCACCTTCGTATTTCGGGAGTACATCTTTGTAGGCAGGGCCAACCATTTTTTGATCGAATTGATGGCAGGCGAAACACTTAGTATTGTAAAGTTCTTCGCCTAATTCGATGTTGGCTTCGGCGCCGCTATTGGCGGCTCGTTGTTCTTCAATTTTCTTTTTGGTATCGTGATCTAATCTCGCAAGCGCATAATTTTGGTAGGATAGCGAGGTTTCGCGGGCATATTCTTCATTTTTTGCAACGCCGAGGAAAAGCACCAGGAATAAAACAAATGCAATTGTGCCATGTTGTAATTTTCCGTTTTGCGAAAAAGCGTATACAAAATAGCTAATCATCAGCATCAAAAATACGCAAATAACTGCGCTGACATATACATCATAAGATTTTGCCATTACCGGCAACGTTCCGATATACCAGAGGAAAAATAGCGCCTGGATAATTGTAAACGCGATTGTAATTCCAACAGCAAACTTTTTGGCGTAGGCGCGATACTCATCGCTCATATCTTCCTTGCCACCCATCCAGCTAAAGAAGAAAAAGAGAATTGCGCCACCAGTAATCGCCAGGGCTGCCGTCATAAAGTGATTAAAACGGGCAATCACATTCCAATCAAATGTTAATGGGATAATAGTATCGATAAGGGGCCATTTTTCCGGCCAGAGCAAAATACCGGCGGATGCTACGAAACTCCAAATGACGTCGTTTAGCGCCAGGAATGCCAGCACTCCCCAAAAGATATGCAAACCAAAACTTTTTTCGCGATACTGAAAGCTGTTTTTATAAACTTGCACCAGGATAACCGCAGCAATTGTTGCCAGCAGCGTAACCAGGAAATACTGCGACATTTTTACACCAGCGCCATAAGTAATCTGCGCAAAGCTGATACCAATTGTAAGCAGCGAAAGAATCCCCAAGATAATGGCAACACCGGCAGAACCTGCCAGAGTTTTCACCATATCCTCCGCAAATCGCGCAAACATGTTATTGTCTTCGGTTTTTGCCCGAACACTAAATATTAGGGAGAAAAGTGTCGAGCCGACTAAGATACTGATGTAGGGAACAAAAAATAAAGACAGGATAATGATGGTGTGCTTTGCAATAGATACATGCGCTGCTGAAGGGGGAATGAGCAGTGCCTCCATAAAATTCATGCCTTCTCCTCAATTTTCTAAACCGGGTAAACCAGAACCATTTTTAATGATCGATAACGCCCCAGGTATTTTTTCCGCCAGTGAGTTGCAGAAAAATTAAGTAATTATCTTCACAAAACTCGCAGAATATAATACAATGAAATTAAAATACCAATGCAGTCTAAAAAAAATTAGCAAGTCATAAGTGGCAATTTGCAAGTGGCACAAAAAAAGCCAAAATTGCCACTTGCAACCTGAAATTCACAACGATTTACGCCGCTTCTTTAATTGCTGCAACCGTCTCCTGCATCATTTTTTTGCCATCACCAAAGAGCATTAGTGCGTTGTCAGCAGCGAAAAGCGGGTTGGGAATACCGGCAAATCCCGGGCTAAGGCTGCGTTTAACAACGATTACCGTACGGGCTTTATCCACATCGATAATTGGCATACCGGCGATGGGGCTACCGGGATCAGTGCGGGCTACCGGGTTGACAACATCGTTTGCACCCAACACAATTGCAACATCAACCTGCTCCATCGTGGGGTTAATGTCATCCATTTCGATTAATTTGTCATAGGGAATATCCGCTTCCGCCAACAGCACATTCATGTGTCCCGGCATACGCCCGGCAACCGGGTGAACGGCAAATTCGACCGTTATCCCTTTTGCTTCCAGTAAATTATACAGATCACGAACAGCATGTTGTGCCTGGGCAACGGCCATTCCATAACCCGGTACAACGACGACGCGGTTCACCCCATCTAACATAATTGCCAGGTCATCCGGCGAGGTGGATTTAACTTTTCCGGCATAAACATCGTCTGCGCTGGCGCTTTCTTGAACCGCTCCAAATCCGCCAAAGAGCACATTCGCCAGCGAACGGTTCATCGCAACACACATGATGTTGGTTAAAATTAACCCGGAAGCGCCGACAAGCGAACCGGCAATAATCAATACACTATTAGAGAGCACAAAACCGGTTGCGCAAGCTGCCAACCCGGAATAGGAATTTAGAAGCGCGATAACAACCGGCATATCCGCACCGCCGATTGCAATCACCAGCAATATCCCTAAAACCGATGCCAACCCACAAAGAATCCAGTAATTATTAACCGACGTTGGGTTTACAACGATCATCCAGCTAAGTACTATAGAGACAACTAACAACAAAACCTTAACAACTTGTTCGCCAGGGTAACGAACCGGGGCATCCGGCACAATTTTTAATCCTTGAAGTTTACCAAAAGCAACCAGGCTGCCCCAAAATGTTACAGCACCGATCAAACCGGAAATGGCTATTGCAACCAGGGCTTGTAAATTTAACAGTGCCCCCGGATTTACTAATTCCGCTCCTGCCACCAAAACCGAAGCACCGCCACCAAAACCGTTAAAAACAGCGACAAGTTGAGGCATAGCGGTCATCTCGATCTTAACCGCCAGCACTACACCAATCAAACCGCCAACAATTACACCGGCAAGGATCAGTTCAAAACTCAAGCTCCCCTTCATCAACGTTACTACAATGGCAACCAGCATTCCCAATGAACCGAGCAAATTTCCACGCACAGCAGTACGGGGATGAGTTAGGCCTTTCAATCCAAAAATAAACAAAACGGATGCGAATAAGTAAGCAAGACTAACAAATGTATTTGACATGGTTTATCCTTTCTTTTTGAACATTTCTAACATACGATGCGTTACCATAAATCCGCCAACCACGTTAATGGTAGCAAATACCACAGCAGTAAATCCCAGAATATTTGTTAGAGAATATCCAAAGACATAAACGGTTGCCAGTCCGCTATCCAGGCTAAGCCCGGCAGAAAGCAGCGCACCGACAATGGTGATACCGGAAATCGCGTTTGAGCCGGACATCAACGGTGTGTGCAGTGTAGCCGGTACTTTGGTAATAATCTCAAAACCGACAAAAATCGCCAACACAAATACAGTAAGTGCGGTAATGAAATCCATGTGAGAATCCTCCGAAAGTTTGGGTGATTTAATTCTTCAACCTTAGATCACTTTAGTCACTTTTAGCTTTTTTAGAGCACTTATAAACCTAACGCTTCTTTCACTCGCTCGTTAACCACTTCCCCATCCTTCGTAATTACCGTTCCGCTGACGATTTCATCTTCCATATCGATATCGAGCTTGCCTTCTTTGACCAAAAGCCCCATTAGGTTGGTGACATTTTTGGAATACGTCTGGCTGGCGTGATAGGGGATGGTGGCGGGTAAATTCGTCGTACCAACGATGGTAACACCGTGTTTTTCCACGACTTTTCCGGATTCGGTTATTTCGCAGTTGCCGCCTCTTTCCGCAGCTAAATCGACGATGACGCTCCGCGGCGACATGCCTTTTACCATTTCTTCCGTTACCAGGGTCGGCGCTTTTTTACCGGGAATCGCAGCGGTGGTAATGACGACATCGCTTTCGGCGACAACTTTGGCCATCAATTCGCGTTGCTTGCGGTAGAATTCTTCGTCCATCGCTTTTGCATATCCCCCGCTGGTTTCCGAATCACCGGCATCAAGCTCCATTTCAACAAATTTAGCGCCCAGGCTTTGCACCTGCTCCTTAACAGCAGGGCGAATATCATAAGCGGAAACAACGGCACCGAGACGCTTTGCAGTCGCGATGGCCTGCAATCCGGCGACACCAACGCCGACGATAAAGACTTTCGCAGCAATAATCGTTCCGGCGGCAGTCATCATCATCGGAAAAATCTTCGGAAGATGATCGGCGGCTATTAGCACCGCTTTGTAACCGGCGAGGTTTGCCATCGAAGAAAGGGCATCCATGCTTTGTGCGCGGGTTATTCGTGGAATCATTTCCATCGCAAAGGAGGTTACTTTCGCTTTTGCCAAGCCCTCGATGGCTGCTCTTTCGGTTAACGGTTCCAGAAAACCAATATTAACCTGCCCTTCTTTCAGTAATCTTAAATCACCATTTCCCTGTTTGGGGTTTGCGCCCAATCCTCGCACCTGAAGTATAAAATCGGATTTGGAGAAAATATCGGCACGCTTATTCACAACGTCTGCGCCTTTTTCGCGATACTCGTCGTCTGTAAAGCCAGCTAAAACACCGGCACCGGCTTCAATTAAAACGTCAACACCCAACTTCTTAAGCAATGCAACGCCGGCAGGAATCAGGGCAACGCGACTTTCTCCGGGGAAGGTTTCTTTTGGAATGCCTGCGATCATAAGAGAGTCTCCGTTGTTAAGTTTAAAGGATTAAGGGTAAAGGATAAAGGATTAAAATTAAAGGTCAAAGGAATAAAGTTAAAAAATTTTGCAGGAAATGGAATATGCAAAACGAATGCTAAAGAATCGTTTTATCTACCGCAAAAATTGATATTAAAATGGCAAAACAAGGTTTGAAACATAGACTACAATGGCTGAGGAATTTTTCTTAAATTTTCAATATTCAATTTTATCCTTTACCCTTAAGCCTTTATCCTTCTATAAATTAATCAGTTGTACATTCGAGGAGGGTGCAGTGGCGTGACAGGCGGCACCATTCATTTTATCGACTTGTTCTTCTGCATGATAGGAACTGCGCACTAACGGGCCGGATTCCACATGGTTGATTCCCAATTCTTCGCCGATTTTCTTGTATTCGGCAAATTCATCCGGGTGAACAAACCGCTCGACCGGCAGGTGCCGCCTGGTGGGTTGCAAATACTGGCCAATTGTAAAAATATCGACATTTACTGACGCCAGGTCTTTCATCAAATCGATTACTTCTTCCCGCTTTTCGCCCAGGCCAACCATGATGCCGGTTTTAGCGGTCATACCGGCTGTTTTCGATTTTTCCAATACCTGTAGTGATCGTTCGTATTTTGCCTGTGGCCGTACGCGGCGATGTAGACGGGGCACGGTTTCCGTATTATGGGCCAAAATATCGGGGTGGGCATCGATCACCGTTTTAAGCGGTTTCCAAACGCCTTTAAAATCCGGTATTAATACTTCCACCGAGGTTTGGGGGCTTTTTTCACGGATTTGCCGGATTGTCTCCGCCCAGACTTCCGAGCCTTGATCGGGTAATTCATCACGGTTTACGGAGGTAATGACGACGTGGTTTAATTTCATCTTTTGTACTGCCAGCCCAACGCGATATGGCTCATGGCGGTCATACGCTCCCGGTCGCCCGGTTTTAACGGCACAAAAGCCGCAAGAGCGTGTGCAGGTATCGCCAAGGATCATCAGTGTCGCGGTGCCTTTTCCCCAGCACTCGCTTTGGTTCGGACAACGTGCTTCCTGGCAAACGGTATGTAAATTATTTTCTTGTACGATCCGGCTAAGGTCTTTAAAGTTCTCATTTACGGAGAAACGGATTTTTAGCCAGTCGGGGCGACTACGTTTTTTCATAGTTTTGGGGTTTGAATCCTCACTTGAATTTTCGGCCTTTGATTTCTGATTTTTGTAAGTAGTTCATTAGGCCGCCGAATCACATCCAATCTTCCTGAAAGTTTTCGAGATAATAGCGAACACGCTGTAAGAATTTATCGCCCAATTCGCCATCAACAATTCGGTGATCATAAGAAAGCGTTAGGAAACCGATTGAGCGAATGCCGATGACATCGCCTTGCTCCGTTTCAATCACTACCGGGCGTTTTTTGATAGCGCCGACGCCCATAATCGCAACGTTGGGTTGATTGATAATCGGGAAGCCAATCATATTACCGAATACACCGTAGTTCGTAATTGTAAATGTGGAGCCTTGAATATCATCCAGGGTCAGTTTTCGATCACGGGCTTTAATTGCCAAATCGTAAGCGTTGCGAGCAACTCCCAGGAAATTGCGTTCATCCGCTTGTTTTAACACCGGCACAATTAAACCGCGTTCGGTTGCGACGGCCATTCCGATGTTAACAAACCGTTTGCGAATAACATTGTGCCCTTCCACCGAGCAATTGATATCGGGAAATTCTTTAATCGCCTTGATCACCGAAAACAGGATCATCGGGTTCATCGTCAATTTTAAGCCTTCGCGCTGTTTAAAGGCATCGCGGTGTTTTTTGACGATATTAACGATATTGGTAAAATCCACTTCCGCAACGCCATAGACGTGCGGCGAGGTGTGTTTGCTTTTTACCATGTGGTCG
This sequence comes from uncultured bacterium, assembly GCA_964015645.1. GTDB lineage: Bacteria > Calditrichota > Calditrichia > RBG-13-44-9 > J075 > CAXHHS01. Next base: position 958 of record CAXHHS010000180.1, on the reverse strand, counting down.
GCGATGGCTTTACGGATGTTATCCATTGGCACTACTTCGACACTCTCGCCTTGCCATTTTGCAGCAATTTCTTCTGCGGAAGGCGCGGGTGCAGCAGGTTTTGGTGCCGGAGCTGCTGCGGGAGCCGGTGCAGCCGGCGAGGCTGTTGCTGGCGCGGGCTTCGTAACGGGTGGCGCGACACGGCCTCTTTCAATATAACCGAGAACATCATTTTTGGTAACGCGCCCTTCTAAACCACTGCCGGGAATGGCTTGTAATTCCGCCATCGAAATATTTTCCTTACGAGCGATGCTACGTACCAACGGAGAGAAAAACTTGTTCCCTGCGCGTGCCGGCACTGTATCCACAACAGTTGATGTTGTTGCCGCGGTTGTTGCAACCGGCTCGTGATTGGATGGTGCGACTTCGGCAACCGGGGCCGGTGCAGGTTGTGCTCTGGAAGCGGCAACCGCCTCGCCAGATTGAATTTTCGCGATAATACTGCCAACTTCTACCGTTTCGTTTTCCTGCGATAAAATCTCGACGATTGTTCCGGCAAAAGGGCTGGGAATTTCGGAATCAACTTTATCGGTGGAAATCTCTAACAAGGTTTCGTCTTTGGCAATCGTATCACCGGCTTTTTTCCACCATTTTACAATGGTTCCCTCGGTGATGCTTTCGCCTAACTTAGGCATTTCTACCTCCATAATGCCGCCGGAATTACCGGTTGCTTGAGCAACTGGCACAGCAGGTTCCTGCGCTTGGGCCGGTTCGGATTTCGCAACATCAGTGGAGGCTTGTGCTGGCGTCGGAGTTTCCGAGGATGTCCCGGCAGACGCTTCCGTATCAATAATTGCGATAACACCGTCTACCTCGACGGTATCATTTTCGTTCGCTTTTAACTCGACGAGAACGCCTTCAAACGGGCTGGGAATTTCGGAATCAACTTTATCGGTGGAAATCTCTAACAAGGTTTCGT
>CAXHHS010000179.1:0-9960 GCA_964015645.1 uncultured bacterium | reverse complement strand
GAGATGCAATGGAGTCTCGTGGGCTCGGAGATGTGTATAAGAGACAGGGTTGACCGATGCAGCTTGCATCTACGCCCTCTCCCACCGCCTCGATCACTCCGGCGCCTTCCATTCCCAAAATATAGGGGCGTTCCACTGCCCAACCGTACAAGCCTTTCCGAGAAAGAATTTCTGCATAATTAACGCCGCTATAGTGAAGTTTAACCAGCACTTCACCCTTTTGGGGAGACGGGTCTGGCACTTCGGTTATTTTTAAAGATTCAGGGTTTCCGGGTTTCTTTAGCAGGATCGCCTTCATTTAGCTTCTCCTGGTTTTATAATTTCAAAGATCACTTCGCAACCTCGGTCAGGCGTTGCAATGCGCTATTAACTTGCTGCAAATAACGGGGATTTTTCGGCATAAACTTCGCGGTTTCTCGATAGAATTTAATTGCTGCATCGCGGTTTCCACGAGCCTCCTCTAATCGCGCCCGGCTGAAGATTAAACCGCCGTAATAATTTTGAAAAATTTTTGCCATGCGGTCTTTTTTTCCATCGAAAAGATGGCGGAAAAAAAGTGATTCAAAATCTACCGGGGTTAACTCCGGATTTAACTTTAGTTGAATCGCGGAAATGACAGACTCTTTTCGATAGTTTTGCGCAATACCAGGCGGTGCGTTGTAGGTAAGATAAACATCTCTTCCCGATTGTATGGAGCGGTCGATCATTGCATTTATCATGTTTATATAGTTTTTTTGGATAAAGTTGCCATCAAAGGTTTCTTTATTTTCAAACGGTTCGACAGCTTTCAAAAACGCCTCTATTTCTCTTTCAGCTAATTTTACAAATTCAGGATAATGATCTTTTAACCATTGAATGTACCAGCTTCGCCGTAACAGCTGCTGGTCGATGGCGATTATATCCGGTCGCTCTCCCTCTACAAATTGGTAATAATTCAAAGGGAAATAAAATGGGTCCCAATTGGCAAACACCACACAGTTTTCGGTCGCCACAGAAAATAAGTTTTGAACATAATCTTCGGTAAAATAATAATCACGCATATTCACTTTATCATAATTGCCGTAGGAAAACCCGAATGGCAATAGAATAATTACCAGGGCTAAAACATATTCTATCTTCGGGTAACTTTTTGTCTTCGACATTACAAGCAATGCTAAAAAGTAGATGCCGATGCCTATCAAAAACGCAATGCAAATATACGATGGAATGTAAAACACCGATACCAATGCGCGATGCTCGGCTGCCACGAAGGGATCGCGAACGGTAACATCAAAATCGGTTACATAAGTCGTAATGGGAGCGGCAAATAAAAAGAAGAGAATAGAGAAATAGAACCAATTGCGTTGATTTTTCCATAAAACGAATAATCCCAAAATGGGACAGATCAAAATCAGCGGCAGCCATTGTTCTGCCAATAATTCAAAATAGGTTTGCAATTGCGGAATGAACTTTGCCAGCGTTTGTTCTTCGCCCAATCCGTACTGGTGGCGGGAAATTGTGCGGATAAAGTTCGTCCAATTTTCCGGGTTTCCCCAATCCATTAGCGGGTTGCGGGTGGAAGCAATAGGTAAATAGATGTACGGTGTTAATCCCAGCAACAAAAAACTACTTCCGGCAGCAAGTCGCTTTATATTCAAAGTAAATTTTCGATCTTCGATAACTGCAAACCCGAACAGGATGGGAATAAACATTAAGGAAGTGGTATGATTGCTGAGCATTAATCCCAGGATATAACAGGTTAGCAGAAAAAGTACTGTTCGCTGTGAAGTACTAGATTCCTTTCGCCACATTACCGCTAACAAAACGATTAACCCCACGAGCATTGTATTTAACCCATAAACCTCGGTGATAATCGATTGCTCCCAATTCTCAAAAGCAGTGGCCATAAAAATGCCAGAAGCCAATGCAGAGGCGTATTTTACGATTTCGGATTTTGGATTTCGGCCTGCTTGTGCCTGTGGCGTCTCCTTCTTTTTGGGGGTTTTGGTTTTTGTAAAAGCATCTTCAATTAGCAGAATAACTGCCCAGGTGAGGAACATTGCGCCGAAAGCGGATAAGACAGCAGACATCAAGTTTAAACGGTAAGCGACGTTGCTAATTGGCAGCATGGAAAAAATTCTACCTAACAAGGTAAATAACGGGTAGCCAGGTTGATGAGGAACGCCCAGATGGTAAGCTGCGGCAATTAGTTCGCCACTGTCTTCGAAAGTGGCCGTAGGCGCTAAAGTTAAAATATATAGCAGCAAGCTTATTAAGAATGACAAAAATAAAGTAAAATAGAACAGTTTGCGATTGAATCTGGAAGACATCATTTGACCGTTATTCTGTAAATGAGTAGTAAGCATTAGGCGTTTTTGCAGAGGCTATTGCAAAAACGAGCCGCTTGTCTATCACCCTATGCCTATGTTATTTAAAGCCTGAATTCCCTACAAAAATAAAGCCCACCTCAATAATTGAGGTGGGCAATAATGTTTATAATAAATAATTTTTTTCAAAGAGAAAAATTATTGTACGACATCGGCCTTCTGATCCAGCACATTTCCATTGCCATCGATCAGCTTAATATCGCCAATATTTAATTCTTGCAAACCGGCTTCAATTTTAGAGCGGTCTCCAACAATTACCCAAATTAGATTGCCGGGTTTTACTACCTTTTTCGCCGCTTCCGCTACTTGTTCGAGTGTAACGGCTTCAACTCTTTGGGCATATCCCTGGAAATGGTCGTCTTCGTAACCAAACCGAACAATTTCATTGATAGCGCCGCCGACTTCATTAGCAGTTTCCCAGGAGCCGGGCAATTCCAATGTCATATTGTCGATAACTCGTTTCAGCTCTTGTTTTGTGGGTGGCCGGGAGCTGATAATGTCATTGAGTTCTTTTTGTAATTCTGCCACAGATTCTTTTGTCTTATCAGTTTGTACCCGGGCGTAAACAAGATAGGGGCGCTGGCCACGGGCATCAACGATAAAAGTGAAAGCGCCATAAGCCCAGTGTTTATCTTCTCGCAAATTCATATTTACCCGGGCAACAAATTGGCCGCCAAGAATATTGTTCATACATTCGATGGCAACTTCATCCGGGTTGGCTTTTGGTGGCGCCAAATGCCCTGCTAAAATTAGCGATTGAATAGAACCGGGGCGGTCCATGATGTAAACAATCGGTTCTTTTTGCTGAGCAACTTTGCTGATGTTCTTTTGCGGAACATCGCCGGCTTTCCAGCCTTTAAAACGGGATTCTAATTTTCCGCTGATTTCAGCCAAGGTAATATCGCCAACAACAATCAACGTTGAATTATTTGGTTTAAACCAGGTTCTGTGAAATTTTTTGAGATCTTCCGGCCGCATATTGTTGATGGATTGCTCGGTTCCGGAGCCGGTAAACGGATTACTATAAGCGTGATCCTGACCATACATTAATTTTGGTAAAACCCGCAAGGCCATTGGTACTGGCGTGGCTTTTTCTTGCTGAATCGTTGCCAGGCGTTGTTTTTGAAGCCGTTTAAACTCATTTTCGGGAAAGGTTGGGTTCAGAATTACATCAGCATAAATATCGAGAGACGCATCCAGGTTGGATTTTAAAGTAGATAGTGAAACGCTGGACATATCGAGATTTGAGCCACTGTTTAAATTTGAACCTAAAAGCGCTAATTCTTCGCTTATTTGAAGCGCATCGAGGTTCTTTGTTCCCTCGTCAAGCATATCCATCGCTAAACCAGCGACCCCGGGAATTGCAAATTGATCGGAAGCGTAACCGGCATCAATCTGCAAGTTAAAGTTGACTACTGGTACAGTGTGGCGTTCGGCAAGAACGATTTTCAATCCATTGGATAAGGTTGTTCTCTGAAATTCCGGGAATTTGATTGCGGGTGGTTCTCCGGCTTCAGGGATTTTGCCTGCGATGCGTTCAACACCGGTTTCGTTAGCGGACAAATCGGGAAAGGGATGTACCTCCAAGACATAAACGCCGTCGGATAACCACTCGTTAGCAGCATTTTTTAGATCTTCCGGTGTAGCATTCTTGATATAACTCAGGTACTTTTTATAAGCATCCGGGCTGCCGCCATAGGTTTCGCTCATTGCCAAAATATCGGATTTTCCACCAAAGCCGCCAATTCGCTCAATGCCGCGAATAAAACGGGCAACATGTTGATTCTTAACACGTTCCAATTCTTTTTCTGAAGGCCCTTCTTTTAATAACAGGTTAAATTCTTCATCAATGGCTTTTTCAATCTCGCTTAAATCCTCTCCTGGTTTTGCCGTTACCCGGATTGTAAATTGAGTGGCAATTTCGCGAACATCAACAAAACAATTTGCCTGCGTTGCGGTTTGATCGGAATATACCAGCCGTTTATAAAGGCGGGATGATTTTCCTAATCCAAGCACATCCGTAACTAAATCGAGATAGGCTAACGTTTCGCTTCCCCAACCCGGCACATTCCAGACTTTATAAATTCGAGCAGAGGGAACACGATCCTGCACTTGCTGGCGTTGTTCACCGGTGCGTTTTGCAATCCATTCCTCATGGCGGGCAACTGGCGGCCCGGGTGGTATATCGCCAAAATATTGGTTGACTTTTTCGTAAACCGCTTTTGCTTCCACATCTCCGGCGACAACCAATACGGCATTATTCGGGCCGTAGTAGGCTTTAAACCATTCGTGAACATCCTCCAGACTGGCGGCATTCAAATCATCCATCGATCCGATGACGGTCCAAGAGTACGGGTGCGCTTTCGGCCAGGTGCTGAGCGTCATTAATTCGTAAGCGGCGCCGTAAGGTTGGTTTTCGCCCTGGCGTTTTTCATTTTGAACGACGCCACGCTGTTCGTCTAATTTTTCCTGGGTAATTGCGCCGAGGAGATGCCCCATTCGGTCGGATTCCATCCATAGGGCAATGTCCAATGCTGAAACGGGTACATTTTGAAAATAGTTTGTACGGTCTTCATTGGTGGTACCGTTCAAATCCGTCGCGCCAATGCTTTCCATTACCTGAAAATAATCGTCATCGTAATTCTCGCTGCCATTAAACATCAGGTGTTCAAAAAGATGGGCAAAACCGCTTTTACCGGATTTTTCATTTTTTGACCCGACATGATACCATACATTGACTGCGGCAATCGGCGCTTTATGGTCTTCATGAACGATTAGGACTAACCCGTTATCAAGCACAAATTTTTGATAGGGAATATTGATTTCCGTAGAGTTCTCGGCCAGGGCAATTGATCCGATTGAACTAAATACCACCATACAAATCATCATCAAGAGCAAATACTTTGAAATGCGCATACAATCCTCCAATATTAGGTGAGATTTAAATAAGGTATATTTGTGAGAGAAATTTAACATAAAACGAAACGACCTTTTGGCAAAGAATTGGTTTTACGCCAGTAGGCCAAATATTGTTGCTAAAAGAAACGTTTTGATTGGATGCTGGTGAGAGAAAAATTCAAGGATAATTGAAGCTACTTTTTGACATACTGAAGTACTTCGCCTAATGGTTCCGAGAGTTTAAGGTCTTTGCTGCCGATAAATAAAAGCGTAGTCTGCGGTTCAATGTGGTTTTGAACGGCCTTTATTAGAGCGTCGTTGCCATCGCAGGTTTTCAAGACTTTTTTATTGTGGTTCATCTTTTTTATCCCTTCGGCAACATATTTGGCGTTTTCGCCAATTGTTACCACGACATCAATCGGAAGGGCAGCAATGTAATAGCCCAATTTTAAATGAACATTTTTTTCATCCGGCCCGGGATTGCTTAAATCGCCAATCACCAAAACACGTTTTTTAGAGTAAGGTTTAAATTGCGCCAGGGATTCGCAGGCTTTATTGACAGAATTGATGGTGGCATCGTAGGTGTAATTGAGAATATGGATGTCCTGATGAGTAATCAAATTTCCCCGGTGCTCCAGGAGCGAAAAATTCTTTTCCAGAGCGTGTTTTATCTCCTCGAATTCGAACCCCAGGATACGGGCAACAGAAATCGCTGCCAGGGCGTTATAAATTGATGTTGACCCGTAGATCGGTAAATGAAAATCATAAAATCCATTGACATAAAAGACAATGCCATTCGGCCCCAAATATTCAATTTTATTAGCAAAGAAGTGGGCATTTTTATTCAGGCCAAATTTGAGAATTTTGGATGAAGGAGAGAATTTTCCCATTCCGCTAACGAGATCATCATCGATATTCAAAATGGCAATACCATCTTCCGGAAGGCGTCTAACCAGCTCAACTTTGGCATCTGCAATCAGGTATTTATCGCCGAGGGAAGCCAGGTGGGCTTCTCCGATGTTGGTAACAACGGCAACGTTCGGTTCGGCAACCCGTACGGCCCATTCAAATTGGCTGGATTCAACAATCCCTAATTCTAAAACGGCATATTTATGAGTTTCGTTTAGTTTTAATAAGGTTGAAGTTACGCCGGAGGTTGTTGAACAATCGGGAGGCGTTTCTAAAATTGGATGGCGGTCGGAAAGGATGGCTGATAACATTCGCTTGGCAGTCGTTTTTCCTTCTGAACCGGCAATGCCGATAACCGGAATATCAAATTGCCGGCGATGAACGCGAATTTTCCGCAGGTTTAAGCGAATATAATCTTCAAACTCTTTATTCGATAACAGGGAAATTTCGTCTAAATATAGGTGTTCCAAACTTTTTGAGGACACGCTTTTCAACTCCGCATTTCTATCAAAGAATAAATATCAGAATGTTCATTCTTTAAGCTAAATCAATTAAAAATTATAATTTAGTAAAGTCAAGTTAAAAGTGTAATTCGGGGATAAAATCGATATTACCATGATAGTAGAGGTATTCCAAATACGCCTGGACATCTTCCCAGGTAACTTCGGTTGGCCGGTATTGAAATATTTCAGTCAACAAACTGTAGTAATATTCCCAATCGTTTTTATGCGTAGCGGCATGCGCTTTGGCAATGGCAGCCAGCGCTTTCATACCCGTTTCGTACGCAAACGCCAGGGGTTGAAGGAAGTTTGAAATAGCGGTATCTCGCCTTACTGCCAGAAGTTGGTGAATGTAACTCAAACCGGATCTTTCGCTCCACTCTTCGGCAATATCCAGGTGATTTTCGAATATTGAGGCATTCTCAATCGCACTGTTTCCATCCAGGAAAAAGATAGGGGCTTTTTGCGGCAATTGCGCAATTGAATCCGGGGCATCGAGTTTTCGCCATTCGCTTTCAATTTCAAAATACTCTTTTAACACCAGGTCTGCTAAAATTTGATATTGGGAATTTCTCAGAAATGCAACACGATGAATATTTAGTAAATTTTCTTCAAATACCAACAACGCGCATTTGCAGGCTCCCCGGGTGTAAATGGCAAAATCTTTGATCAGCAAAAGCTCGCTGCTATGCCGCGCATAATCAACGGCAGATATAAATGCAATATCGAGTTTTTTGTGCAGTAAATCTTTACAATTTTGTTCCAGGGATTGCGAATATAATTCAAACGGATGATCTTGCTGGGAATTCGAAAACGAGTATGTGAGCGGTAGTGAAATGAAGTCGTTGGTAATACCGAGTTTTGCCATCTTTTTCTCTTAGGATATTTTTTCAGCCGGCAAATATAAGTAACAAATAGTGCCGTTGTCTACCTCACTTTCATAAACTATTGAGCCTGCATTCTCTTTAACAATTTGATAGACAATCGACAGCCCTAAACCCGTTCCAAAGGTTTTGGTCGTAAAAAACGGGTTGAAAATGTGTTTGAGGTCCTCCTTCGAAATACCGCAGCCATTATCCTGGATTTTAACTTCCAGGTATTGTTTACCCGGCAGCGTATACGTCGCGTGGGGCGGCGGCGGAGTTTCAGCCTTTCTTGAAAAAGGTTGAATCGAGATAGTTATTTCGCCGTCTTTAGTGATCGCTTCTATACTGTTCAAGATCAAGTTAACCAACACTTGCTGGGTTTGAGAGGGATCGACAAAAACATCCGGCAGCCGTGGGTGGAGCAGCTTTGTCAGCGTAATGTTGTGCTCGCGAAATTTTTGCCGAATCAAGCTGATAACATCGTTCAACACCGTTTCGATTTGGCAAAATTTGCGATTGGGCTTTTGCGGTTTAGCATAGGAAAATAGGGTTCGCAGCAAACCATCCAGGCGATTCACCTGTTTTACAATCCGCTGCACATATTCGTTTTTGGGGTCGCCAGCGGTAAGTTCTTCTTCGAACGTTTGTGCCATTGCTTTGATACCGGCAAGCGGGTTACGAATTTCGTGCGCAATGCCGGACATCATTACGCCTAAAGATGCCAGGCGATCTACCCGCCGCATCTCTTCCTGAATTTTTTTGCTCTCGGTAATATCTTTAAATGAAATGATGTAACCTTGTTCTTCATTCAACTCATCGGTGAATTCTCGTACGGAGAATCCTACTGATATTACTTTGTCGTTAGCACTTTTTAATTTTATCTCCTGCCGGTCATCTCCCAACGGCGAATTGTCTACCGAGCCGATAACTTTATTAACCGTTTCTTCCGAAAGTATCTCCAAAACCGGGTGATAAAGCACATCCTTGGGAGAAACGTTCAGCAACCCTGCGGCATTTTCATTAAGATATTTAACCCGTTTATCTTTTCCGACAACCAAAATGCCAAAACTCAGCTGGTTGACAACCTGGTCCAAAAATTCGAAATAGAATTGCCAAATTTGGCCATCCATGTGGCCTTCAACTTCCTTACGCAATAAATTTAAATAAAAGAAATGTACTATAAATTGGGCAAAATGTTGAACCAGCAAATAGTGATAATCATTTAATGCTTCTTCATCGGATTTTAGAATGCAGAGAATTGAGCGAGTGCGCTGTTGAAGCGAAATGGGATAAATAATAAAGGATTTTATATCGAGATTAAAGTAGGCTTTTAACTGAAATACAAAGGGGTTATTCGGCGTCGCCATATTTAACACTGTCGGCTCTTGCAAGCGGAGTGCTTTTTCTAATGCGGGAATTTCGGAAGCGTCTAATATTAATTCATTTGATGACAAGCTTTTTGGTTGAACGAATTTTAGTTCTATTTTTTCATCATCGAGTACATTAAACAACAAGGCATTATGCGCATCACATAACTTTTGTAAAGAAGTCAAAACGATTTCATTAAACCGCTCTTCTTTTAACGAAAAGAAGGATTTATTTAATTCGCGATAAATATCAGTAAAACTTTGAAAGGCTTCCACTGCCGGCGGTGGTGATATGCCGTTCCGGTTATATGTTTGCAATAAGTTTTTAACGCGAACTCTAATATCGAGCACATCAAAAGGAACTGTTAAGTAGTCAGTGATGCCTAATTGTATTAATCGATATCGTAACCGGGAAGGCTGTTCTTTAACAAGCGCTAAAATCGGAATGGAACTGAGTGATTTATTCTCTTTTAGAAAACAAAAATTGGTAAAATAGCGCTCCGGGAATGGAACGGTATCGATAATAATTAGCCCGGCAGTGGCGATGTTGGCCAAAAGCTGCCCGGCTTTTTCAATACCGACAAAAACAAATTCGTAATCTTTGCTTGTTAAGGAATGTTGTACAAAATGGAATCGTTTTTCTTCTTTTCCCAGAAGAACAATTTTTGCAGGCAAAAGACTAACTCCCTGGAATCACAGGCCAACAAACGCATTCCCTTGCATGATGAAATTTAGAGGTGTAAATTGATGTTTTTTATTTATTTGAGAAACGAAAAATGTTTCGGATTACCTGGAAAAAATCGATTTGAATCTTTCATAATCCAGGATAACAATTTTACCTTTTTGTTTTTTAAGATATCCTTGCACCATTAGAGATTTGATAACACGAGAGATCGTTTCGCGGCTGGTACCGGCCATATTAGCCAAATCTTGCTGCAACGGCAATTCGCTGATTTCCACCTGCCCGCGGCGGAATACGCCGGAATCTTCGGCAATCGCAATAGTGTGCTGGCAACGCGCCCGGTAGCATCTTGCAACGACAGCGATTTAATGT
>CAXHHS010000178.1:0-9961 GCA_964015645.1 uncultured bacterium | reverse complement strand
CTATTCTTATAAGCAGTCTTCTTTGAGTTTATTAGAATCCTGTATGCCTGTTTTAACCGCAGAGATCGCTGAGTGGCGCAGAGAAAAATCGATTTTATAAAACAATTTTTTTAGCAACTCTGCGACCTCGGCGCTCTCTGCGGTTAAAAAATTCCGGGAATGCCGTATCGGAATGCAACTCATTCTAAAAAAAGACCTCTCGTTTTGTAAAAAAAGGAGAGGTCTACAATTCAAAGAAAAATTTAAGTTGAACTCAAATATTAAAGGGGGATTATCAAAGTACGGAAATATCTTTTTTCGTTGAGATTTGAACGGAATCTGATATTCAGAGAGCTTTTTAATGTTCACGCTTTTGAAAACCTCGGTTAACTGTTATTCACATTACCATTTTTCCGCGCTTAATATAGCATGAAAAAATTAAATCGGAAGGGGAAATTAATGTTTTTTGAGGGTTCATATTTCTATCCATTATTCCATCAATATGGTTCAAAGTAAAACCCAGCTAAAAAAAAAATGAGAATTGTATTCTGAATAGCTTTTCATTTTGAATTGAAAATCCTTATACGTCTGCTCACTAGCGATTTTTATTGCTGTACATTTTTTGTTATGTTTAAGACGATGTATAGATGATCTGAATTGATTGTTTGACAAAAACTCGAACTCACTTCAATTCTATATTCAGAGAAACTATACTGCTTGTTTAGTAAATTCTTTACACGATTTAACACTAACCAACAAGCACATTGCTCTTTAAATGTCAAATCAAAATAATCTTTCAAATGTCGTTTTGGAATAATTAAAACTTCCTCTTTCTCTGATGATAGATTATTTTTCAAGGCATATGCTGTAGCAGATTCAGTTATTATTTCTTTATTTTGAGGTGGATTACAAAATAGGCATGTGGTACGATCGACGGGTTTTTTAATTAGGTTAATATGTTGGTATTCATAAACTTCACAATGTTCAGTACGAATGATGCTATTATATGGTAAAATAACATTACATTGATAAGTTTTGCATTGATGTTTCGGATTATATCGAAAGCCACTTCTTTTAATATCCCTACGAACTGTGATATAGGCTTTGCCACTTACTTTTAAAAGTTCTGATACGGCCATTAAAACATGAGCTTGTTCCTCTGGAAGCAAAATATTCAAGACATAATTACATAAAATGGTATCAAATTTTTCTGAAGGATAATCAGGTTTATAATAAGGATCATATCCATAAACTTCTACCCCATTGGTTTTTAAAAAATTAATATCAACTCCCAAACCACAACCCAAGTCTAATACTTTCCCTTTTATCAATCCTTTTAAAAACAATTGTTTCGTAGGAAATGAAGGCCATTTTCTTTTTTTAACGGTTAAATGAGAATTGGGGTTTTGAGGAGAGCGATAAATCATTTTTGAAAAACCCAATTAGATTCAAAACCCGTATTTTCAGCAATCTGTTTTAAAGGTGCAATCGTAGTATAAAGTCGATCTTTAAATTCTTTTCCAGACATTTCATAAATATCTTTCAGTTCACAATAATAAAGGTTCGAATAATCTTCGAGGAGCCTAAGTTTACCCTTTTGAAATATAATTTTAAATGCTTTCTGTTGAATTGATGCAAAATTGTCAAAATAAATTTCAAGAGATGGTAAAGAGTCACTTTTGGCAGAATTTACAAACCGCGGTGTGGGAATCAAATTCCATAGTAAGTCGTGAGTTACAAATCGCCAGGGGATGAAGTGATCAATAGTATAATCATTTTTCGAAATGGGGGTTTTTGAATAAAGGCATGTTAAAGTTGGGTATTCAGTGAAAACCAAATCCCAAAAACCTCTCGCTTGAGCAAGGTTGCGAGTTTGGGGAGGAAAGAGTTTTTCAGCAATATTGGGTATATTGGGGTTCTTTTTTTGCAAAAAGCTAAGCAAATTCCAAAAGCAAAAATCCATTAGTATTTTGTTGTGTATTTGAAGATAATCGAACCATTTTTTGGAGATCTCTATATAATTTTCTAGTTCATCAGAAAATCTGTATAAGCATAAATCTTTCTCATTTTGAAATTTTTGCTTTGCTAATTGGAGAATCTTTGCATTAACCTGATAATCTGGTATTCCTCTTAATTCCTCTGTAAACCAGGGGCGAAGAAACCGATAAGGAACGTACCGAATTAAACTCGTCAGATTTGCGTGTATATCAGATTTTAATGAACTATTTAGTATTCGTAAAACTTCGGCGAGAATGTCGTATTCTTTGGCGTCTACTAATAATTGGCTTTTCAATTTTATTTTAAGCGCAACATCTCCAAGCCGATCTTGTTTTCCAAATGAAATTTTATAGTAATTTACAGGATACCAAACATCGGAAATCATCTTTGCAACAAGATTTTGTAATGGGATAATATGAAGAGATTCTTCTTTTACATATTTAAGAATTGAAATGAACCAATAGAATTTGTAGGAATTTGTAGTATTATTAAAGACATGTGATAAATATTTTACAGGAACAGTTTTTGATAAAGGTAAGTTCATCACTTTCATTATTTTTAGTTTACACTTCACAATTTGTATCAAGAAGGTAGATCATTCTATCCTCTCACGTATTTCAAATTTACCCTGATGTCCATGTTCGATTAAGGCATCTGCTAAACAACCATAGGTTTCTTCAATAAATTGATGCCAATTCAAAGGCTCGTTAGAATCGGAGTTCGTAGCATTAAAGTCGCTCTTTTGTTGTTGATCGGCGGGCGATTCCAGCGCTTTGATGATTTTGTAAAGAACATCAAAATATTTATCCTGGATTTTGTCAATTTCTGCTTTTAAAACTTTTCTGGTAACCATTATATGCCCTCAACAAATTTCACTTATGGCTCAAGATATAATTCAATTGCTTCACGGATATTTTTCAATGCCTCTTCTTTAGTATCGCCCTCACTAATACAACCGGGCAACGCCGGCACAATGACAGTATATCCACCTTCTTCACTTGGTTTTAAAACAATTTGTAGTTTCATAATTTTCTACCTTCTCTAAGCAAGTATCTGTAATATACAACATAATTAAACAGATTTTTATTTTTTGAAAAAAAGACAAAAAGGTAATAAAAAAAGCCCTTACAAAAACAACTTGCAAAGGCTTTTCATTTTTATCAAACCGCTTTTTTGTCACCGCTTCTTCAACGCTTTTTCGTACAGCTTTAAATATTTCCTGGAAGTGGTTTCCCAGGAAAAATCCGCTCGCATTCCGCTCTTTTGGATTTTCGACCAGCTCTTGGCGTCTTTAAAAGTTTTGAGGGCTTCGTTGATCGCTTTCATAATTACAGTCTTTTTCAGATCGGAGAATACAAAACCGGTGCCTTTGCCGGTGTCGGAATCAAACTTTTTAATGCTGTCGGCTAAAACGCCAATTTCGCGAACGATTGGCACGGTGCCATAACGCAAGCTGCACAAATGCGATAACCCGCCGGACATAGTTTCCGTGGGAATAAAAATCATATCCGCCCCGGCAATCAGCATATGGGAAAGGCGATTATCAAATCGTTCAAAAAAGGCAAACTTTTCCGAATGCGCTTTGGCCAATTCATTAATCGGTGCCTGGTGTTCGGACTCGCCATTTCCGATAACGACAATTTGAACTTTCTTTTTCGCTAAATCCGCCAAAACATCCGCGATGATTTTTGTTTCCTTTTCATCTGATAAATCAGACATCATCGCGATGAGCGGTATATCCTTATTCGCAGTAAAATCAAGTTCCCGGCAAAGTTCAACTTTATTTTCCAGTTTTTTCGACAGGGTTTTTGATTCGTATTGCACCGGGATATTTTTATCGGTTTCGGGATCCCAGGCGAGATAATCGACACCGCTTAAGACGCCGAAGATATCCTTTTTCCGCTGGCCGATGATTTCTTCTAACCCCTGTGATGCCGACTTGGGGTTCGACAATAGCTCATTCGCAAAGTGTTCGCTAACGGTGTTGATAATATCTGCGAAGGCCAGCCCACCTTTTAATAGATTCAATTTACCTTTTAATTCAAACGGTTTGCCGGGAGCGACAAATTCATCGGAAATACCGATTTTGGAGGCTGTTTTTAAGGGGAAAATCCCCTGTTCTTTTATGTTGTGCACGGTTAATACTGTGCGAGTTCCCTCGAAAAACTCGTCGTCTTTATAGTGGGTCTTCAAAAAATATGGAATGAACGAAGTAGCCCAATCGCTGCAATGAATAATATCCGGCTGCCAATATAATAATTTGAGTGTTTCCAATGCAGCCTTGCAAAAATGTGCGAACCGTTCGGCATTATCAGGCTGGTCTTTGCCGGTTTGAGGATCTTTATAAAACCCCTTCCTATCAAAATATTCCGGTACAGAAAGGAAATATACATGAACTTTGGAATTCGGCAAAAAGGCGGTTTTTCCATTGGCAGATTTGGTTTCTCCACCGAGATCGAGGTTAACTTCGCGCAACCGGATGACCTCGCGAAGCACATATTTACGCTCATTGATAGATTTGTACTTCGGCATCATTAACCGGATGTCTTGTTCTACTTCCTTTAGTGCAATTGGGAGCGCTTTGGAAGTATCCGCTAATCCGCGCGATCTAAATGTTTTGGCAAAAGGCGCAACCTCGGCAGAGATATAGCAAACTTTGTATGGCTCCATTCAGCCTTCCTTCCTAAAAATATTAAATATTAACCTTTCGCAAATACGCTGCGGCATCTTCGGGGCTGGTCGGATTAATGTAGAAATCTGTTCCCCATTCAAACCCGGCAATATTCGTTAACCTGGGCAAAATTTCTATGTGCCAATGGTAATGCTCCAAACGATCATCCTGCATTGGCGCGGTATGTATTACAAAATTGTAGGGAGGCGTTTGCAAGGTGATATTCAATTTTTGCAGGACGACTTTTGTCGTAATTGACAAATGTTTTAGCAGGGTATCACCGCTATTTTCAAAATGGGAATCGTGTTGTTTCGGGAGTATCCAGGTTTCGAAAGGAGAGCGAGCGGCAAATGGTGCTATTGCCACAAAACAATCTTCATCATAAACGATCCGGGTATTATCACGTACTTCCTGCTGAATAATATCACAAAATATACAGCGTTTTTTTGCATCATAATATGATTTCGCGCCCTTAATTTCTTCGGTAATGCGTTTGGGTATAATTGGAGTTGCAATCAGTTGGGAATGAGAATGTTTTAAGGTAGCACCAGCGAGAGGCCCCCAATTTTTGAAAACCAGCGCGTATTTTAAACGAATATCTTTTTTAAGGTCGATGATTCTCTCTTTAAATATCCGAAAGACATCTTGAATTTCGGAGACTTTCATCTCCACTAAGCTTTTATGTGAATCCGGTGTTTCGATGACAACTTCATGCGCACCGATGCCATTCATTGAATCGTAAAAACCTTTCTTACGGCGATTCAATTGGCCTTCGCCCTTTAAAGCAGGATATTTGTTTGGAATTACACGAAGCGACCAGCCGGGCATATTTGGTGCGGAATTGTTAGTGCGGATTGCAAAAATCTCGGGGGGAGTCATATCTTCATTACCTGGAGCAAAGGGAGAGAGTTGATTTTTCTGTTCTTCTACGACTGTTAAAAAATCCGACGGCCGGTTTTCGCGTTCAGTTGAAATTATCACCCATCTGTCAGTTATCGGATCTTTCCTTAGTTCAGGCATTCCCTATACTTAGTTCGTTTATTCAATATTTTATAATAGTTTATAAATATATCGAAAATCGAAAATATAAGCAAGTATTAAAAAGTTCATGGTCGTTACCGCTTGCTTTCCGGGAAAGAGTAATGAGCTTCGTTGTGCAATCTCAATAGTAAGCAGTAGGCAGATTTGCAAGTTTCTTACTACCTACTTGCAAATTTGTCGGATTTCGATTTTGCCGGATTATTACTTTTGATACATCGCTGTAAGTTCATCACGAAGATATTCGAATGCCTCTTGCGGGGAGTTGAAAAAACGGAAGAGGTTTAAATCATTTTCATGAATCATCATGTTATCGACAAGCGCATCAAAATTGATCAGATTTTTCCAATAACTCTCGCCATATAAAACAATCGGTATTTTCTTGTTTATTTTGTGGGTTTGGATCAATGTTAACCCTTCAAAAAACTCGTCTAAAGTGCCAAAGCCGCCGGGGAAAATAACCATGGCTTTAGCCAGGTAAGTGAACCAAAATTTTCGAGTAAAAAAATAGTGGAATTCAAAATTTAGCTCATCGGTGATATAGGGATTTCCCTCTTGCTCAAACGGAATAGAGATATTTAATCCAATCGAAACGCCGCCAGGTACTTCGGAAGCGCCGCGATTAACCGCTTCCATAATCCCGGGGCCGCCGCCAGAAGCCACAATAAACCGCCGCTGATCGCTGCCGAGGCCGAGAGACCATTCGGTTAAAAGGCGAGACAAAGAACGAGCATCTTCGTAATATTGAGATAATTTCAATTTTCTTTCGGCAACGGATTTTAGCTTACCATTTTCTTCCGATGGCATTTCGTTAAATTGCCTTTCGGCAACTTCAAAAGCTTCTTCAGCGCCTTTGCGATCCAGGGTACGAGCAGAACCAAAAAAAACAATTGTGTCTTCTACATTGTGTTTGTGAAACCGCACGCGCGGTTCAAGGTATTCGGAAAGGATACGCAACATCCGCGCTTCCGAGCTATTTAAAAACTCCAAATTTTTATATGCTTTTTCCGGTTTTTTGGCCATTATCATCCTTTCAGAACGTAACGCGGTCAACTGTGTTTTTCGCGGGTTGTTATTTATCCGGGGTTAGGTTAATATCGAAATACAACCTGAGAAGCTATTTTAAACGCTGGTTTTTATACGATAAAAGAGGCCATTATAAATATTTTGACAAGTGAAAGCAAGATTGAATATTTCACTTATTTTGATAGCACAAACCTCCCGGAGATTAAAACTATTGAGAAGAAATCCACTTTCAGGGCATTTTTGAGGAATATTTTAACTTCATGGCCTGGCTTGAAACCTCCGGGAGGTTTACAGCTACGCTCACTTTAATCTTAATTGCTCTAACAAATACGGCAGATTTTCCCGCGAGAGTGTTGGTAAATATTCCCCGGTATATTTCCGCCTCCACCAATTTCCAGATGATTGACGCTCTTCAAAACTTGTGAATTGATAATCATATAATCGGGCGCGAATATAAAGCGGCGGGTTTCCCGGGAAGGGATTGTGCGCCAATAGTTTGATTACCGGCTCCGAGCCTTGCAACAATCGCACGCAAAAGTTGACGAACCAGGGATTTTGGCGAAAGTTTCCCAGGGCGGCAAACCACATTTGCCAATCCAACCGCGGTTGATGCGGTGCGACAAAGGGTGGCGCATTTTCCAGGTCTTCCGGTTTATATTTAAATTTGTAAGTTTGCCAGTTTTTATTATCGTTACTGCCTTCAATACTTATTTCCAGACGCCTTTCCGTCATATCGGCAAACAGGCCATAATTGTTTACGAGATTAAACTTCGCTTGAAGAAAATAGAGTTTTACAAGCGGATTCGGCCAATTTACTTGAATCCGAAATGTAGCGCTGATTAACAGCATTACACTAACCATTATTAGCAAAACAGCAGAGATATAGCTAATTATTCGCCCGGTAAGTTTAAGCAGCGTATATCCTGGCATGGGATTTTCATCGTCAAATTTGGTAGACGGCACAACAACCATCTTTTGACAAAACCGGGTAAACCAATTGGGAACGGATATTTTGGGTATAATCCGATCATCAAACAACCACAGGCAAAACAAAATAGTGAGCAGGTTAAAGAAGCAATAATTTCCCGTCAATATGATCAATACTTGAAGCGTCACTAATCCCAATCCGGCAAACATTCTGAAACGGCGGCTTCCGAGAATAAAAAATGGCAACACCAATTCGACAAAAAACATACCGCCAACGGAAGTCTTTTGAAACCATTCCGGCAATTGGTGGGCGTACCAGGCAGTCCAGGGTGGAATGGGTTGGGTAAAATAATGAAAATTTAAAGCGGTTAAATTCCACCAGCTTGGGTCCATGCTGGCCAGCTTTACCACACCGGAAGCAAACATCAACCGGAACAAAAGCCAGCGAAATAACCAGATCGCTAAACCATTTGGCAACCGGTTTAAGCGATACCGTGGCACCAGCGAAAACGGCAACAAAAAAATTGCCAAAAATCCCGTTTCCAGTAACAGTATATCCCACTGAAAGGACAGGAAAACTTGCCCGACATTAAATAGCGATAAATACAAAACCCAAAGCAACCCCCACAAGATGGTTGAAAATGGCAGCAGTATGGCAGCAAAAGCAAGCAACGCCCCGGCGAGTGCCAGCGCATTTAACATCACATCAGAACTGTTTAACCAAAACAGCGTTGGCAATTCTCCAAAGCCACCCCCGGTTTGTTCTTGAAAATTCTCTAAAAATCTTTGGGCGGGTAAAATGCCTTCGCTGCCGATCAGGCCGTCGATTTGCAGCCAAAGCGAAAAAAATGCGATAAAATAAATTAGCCCAAGCCCGCGTAAAAAAAGATGCGTAATAATAATTTGATGGTTTGTTCCGGAGTTCAAAAACCGGTGGGCACGTGAGAAAAGATGTTGAGCTTCTTTCATGAAAGCGGAAGGTTGGAAAGCGTGAATCGAAAGACAGGTCTGTTCGCTACTTTTTGGCTTTGATCATAGTCAATAGATTTTTCTTCACATCATCGGGCGCAGGTTCATCTTTGTAAGCGTCTTTGCAGATTTTTACTGTCACTTTTACGGATTGAATATACGATTGGCACTCCGGGCAGTTTTGAACGTGATCGTGCAATTCTTTGCACATGGGGCTTTCAAAATTATAGCCCAGGTAATTGCACAACTCGTTCACAATTTTTTTGGTATGCTGGCTCATGATGCTTTAGCTGTAAATTCGGTCATATAAGATGCTAATTTTTCTCTCAAGTACATTCGCGCGCGTTTAAGGCGAACTTTCACATTTGTTTCGGTGATACCAAGAATTTTGCTCGTTTCTTTAATTGACAAACTTTCCAGATCGCGAAGCACAAAAACGGATTTATAAATCTCCGGCAGCGCCTCAACCGCTTCATCCAAATGCTTGCGGAACTCTTCGGTTAGCATATTTTTAAGCGGTAATGATTGCCATTCGGAAATCTCTGCGCTGTTTGGGCGGTCAAATTGCTGTTCGATATCTTCGTCAGACAAAACGGTGCGTTTATTTTTCCGCAGCTTCATCAAACTCAAGTTCGTCGCAATTCGATATAGCCAGGTAAAAAAGTCTGACCGCCCATCAAAGGTGTCGATCTTTTCATATACTTTGATAAAGGTTTCTTGCAACACATCAGCAGCTTCATCAGTTCTTCTCACAATTCGCAACGCAAGATTGTATATTCGGTCGCTATACAGATGAACCAATTGGGTGAAGGCGTCTTCCTCGCCCTCTTTCGCACGCTTAACAACTTCCCGAATTTCGTCTTTATCCATTTAACACAAGAAGTTTGATTTTAACAGGGTTAAAAAGGTTACAAAAATCTCGATACTTATTTTTGTTATCGATTATGAACGCCATAATATCCTTTTTTGAATCGTATATATCAATTAATTTCTAAATTAAAATTATCACAGTTGAAATTAGGTGTATTTTTGTCTACTTTGTTTTTGATAATTAAATTAAACACGGTTAACTATTAAAAAACAATAGGTTGGGATAGGATCATGAATTCAGCTTATAAAACGCTAACACCAAAAGATTTAAATGATGTTGTCAGTGAGAATCAAACATTTGCAGTTGATGTGCTTATCGGGTTATCCGGGCAGCCAAAACGATTACAATCCAAATATTTCTATGATGATAAAGGGTCGTTACTCTTCCAAAAAATTATGGGTTTGCCGGAATATTATCTTACGGATTCCGAGTTTGAAATTTTTCAAACCCATAAGACCGTTATTTCAACTTTGCTTTCCGGA
>CAXHHS010000177.1:0-9978 GCA_964015645.1 uncultured bacterium | reverse complement strand
GTGTAACATCATAGTAGAATTTTAGAAAGTCGTTTTCGGCGATAAACTGTCGTTGCACCTGCAGTTCCAGATAATCCAGAAAAGCGTAACAACCTTCCTGGCTGCCAATGTAGTCAATTTGAAATTCATTCTCACCGCCCCTGAGACCGGTAATTGTGCGGGTTACCTCCCTGGAAAATTCATCCCCAAATGTTTCGCCGTCAACAACTGACGTTCCGTTAATATTGACGTCGAATGTATAGCGGTAGGGAGTGGGAGGGTTGTCAGAATAGCGGGAACCGGAACCGCCTTTAAGCCGGGTTTTAAACTGCGCGTTATCCGGTAAAATATTCTGTGGAAGCTGAATGGTATGAGAGCTTTGCTGTGAGGTTCCCTGGTAGCGGAACCAATACCAATCCAAACCGGATTGGAGAATGTTGTGGTTCTCTTCTTCAAAGCGGTATAAATCAACAAAACGGGTAGCCAGTGTAGCATTGGCAAACTGTGGCGAATTGTCCAGCGGAATGCGCTTGCCGATGTTTTGGTTGAAGGTAAACAAATAGTAATTCGTGAATGTGTAGGGATTTTGATAATTTACCCAATTATTTCGCGTGGTATCGTATTTCCAGCCTGTCGTGCTCCTGCCGTAAAAATAGATGGCATCGCCGGGGTCAAAGCCTCCATCGTTGTTGGTATCGACGACCTCGATGGCGATTTCATTGAGATCGGCAGGCCGGGATTTGGCAACGTTAGTGGGCAGCCGGTCACCACCGTAATTGAACATCTGGATCATTCCGATGGTGATCCCGGAAATATCAATTCCCTGGCTTTGCAAAAAACTGCCGGTGATTTTGTAAATGCCTTCTTCCGTCACAGGAATTTGATACCAGCTTCCGGTGCTAAAATCATAATTCACCCGGCTTTTTTGCAATGTTGAGCGGCTGTCAATTGCCCAACTCCTCGCCTGGGAAAAATTGACCAGGCGGGCGTTGAGATGATCGAGATCATTTGTGGTAAAACGGGGATCGCCGCCGGTGATTTTGCCGCCACTTATGTTCAAGTGAATTGTCATTTCCTCAATTACTCTTACCCGGTGTTGGGAAGGTTGATATTGAATAGGATAGATCAAAACATCCAATACCTGCATCCGGCGATGAATATACGCCTCGCTCACTTCTACGATTTGGCCGGGGTAGGGTGTAGCGGCATTATAAATCGAACGATCGAGGGGAATTTGATACCCTTCCTTTAGCCCATTGACGATTGTTGCCGGGGCAAGATCGGTGTTGGTCAGCTCGTTTTGCCGGCCGATCTGAAATTGGGAAGCCACGGTTGCCCCTGGCGGAATGGCGATTCGGGCAATTGTGTAAGGAATCAAAGGCGCGCCCGGTTTGGCGAGCGTTCGGGCGCCGTCATAATCCAGGTGCGTGTAATTTTGATCGCTATAGTTTATATTGCTCACGGAGAGACCGGATAGTCGAAATTCCAGTGCAATATTTTTTGAAGAATGCTGAACCAGTTTAATTTGAGCCGACAAAAAAGCAATGAATAAAAGGATGAATAATACAATATATCTTATCATGGTTAAAACTCCAATTTTGGGAGTTGAAACTTGCCGTTTAAACGATTTTTTTAGCTTTGTATAAAGAGAGCGAGCCAAAAATTGTTTGAAATTGGGTTACTTCAAGAACGAATCCAAAACCGGCTTTGCGGATGAATTCCGGCAATAATCCCTTTACATTGTCTGTCGTTGTCGCAAAGCCATCCAGGAGCTGCACGAAAAAGAAAGCGAACCGCATTAGCCCGTTATTTGGTTTTCCCCAATCAGCGATATGCAGTTCTCCGCCGGGGTGGAGGATGCGAAAAATCTCTTTCAGCGTGCGGATTTTGTTTTCCCGGGTTAAATGATGGAAAAAAAGGCTGGAGATAACCCGGTCGAAGGAATGGGGGGGATAGGAGAGGCTAAAAGACATTCCTTCTTCCAGTGTTATCTCCAGGCCCGATTTTGCAGCTTTCTTTTGAGCGATTCGGAGAATATTGGCATCGCCGTCAAGGCCGGTGATATCTGCTTCGGGATGTCGGGTTTTGGCTAACAATGTCAGTGTGGCGGTACCGCAGCCAACATCCAGGGCTTTGTGCCCCGGTTCGATAGCCGCCTGGGTGATTAATTGGTTCTTAAAAGTGGATTCGCGCAATAGCCAGCGTAGAACCAGATCGTAAAATGTGGTCAACCAATTGTATTTTAATGCAGGAATGTAATCGTTCTCAGATTTATGGGCGTTTAGATTCTGTGAAACATTGTTCAATATATTGGCCTCTTATCTTGGATACGTACATCTTTAATCGGGCAAATTCTATCTTAGCAGAATTAGCTTCCGCGTTTGGGAAAATCCATCCACGGTAAACACGGCGAAATAAATTCCGCTTGCCGCCAGATCTCCTCTTTCATTAATGCCATTCCAATAAACTTCATAACTTCCGGCGCTTAGTTGTTCTTTATACAGATTTTTAACGAGTTGACCCAGGATGTTATAAATCGCAATCTTTACTTCAACGAGGGAACCGGATACCTCTGGAATATCAAAACGAAGCGTGGTGCGGGAATTAAAGGGATTGGGGTAACCGGGATGTAGTTGAAATGCTGCCGGAATAACCGGCGCTATTGAATCCGGTTCAATTGACCGGAGAGAATCTCCGGTAATGAAGTTATGGACATAAGTTGTTGAGTCTTCGTCGCTTGCCAGCACCAGCAATCCGGTTGTGCTATTAATGCATTGTTTGGTTGAGGTGGGATTGTTTATTTTTTGATACACGGTACTTTGAATAAACGGCGTGCCAAGCCCTACCGGGAATAAAAGATCGTTTAAATCCGCTACTTTCATGTAGATATTCTCATCATGGCTGGTTCGCTCGCTCTTGGCAAATACAAATAGCCGTTCATTTTCACTATCGACGATGACAATTGCCCGGGTGTAATCATCTTTTCTTTTGGAAACTTCATATTGCGTCCAATAGCCCGCAGCATCTCTCTTAAGTAGCAAAATACCGGGATCATTTGGCCCCCCCATTCCGGTTTTTACCAACCCATAGAGATTGCCGCTGCCATCACAAGCGGTACTGAAGTTAATGTGGTCATCGACCTCTTCATTCAAAACCACGCCTGCTAAGGCAACTTCCCGATCCTGCCAGATTGTGTCCGGGTCACTATCAAGATGAATGGCAAAAAATGTGGTATCCTGCAATTGGTTGCTCCACATAATGCCGGTTTTGTTTCCTCCGAATGCGGCCACAGCGGAAATGTCATCGGAACTGACATCCATGCCCTGAACGGGTAAATCAAAGGGCGTTCCCCAGGTTTGGTCATTCTCAATGCTACGATTCACTTTTACTTTGCCGCCTTCGGTCCAGGTTATCCATAATTTCCCGCTGGAATCTTTGTCAAGAACCAAAGTTTCCGATTTTGAATTGTTTACGATTACCGGGAAACCTGCCTCCAGGGCATAAGTTGTGGTCGAAACGTCATAGCTGTAACGGTAAAGCCGTCCTTCCTCTCCCGATGAAGCGTCGCCGCCGCTATTGGCGAAAACATGAGATACGATGTATAAATGCTGGCCATCCCACAGCGCGTCAGATAGCGAACGGCTTCGGTTATCGATGGCCGCATTGGTATTTATCCAACTTTGGTTAATTGCATCGAAGCGATGAATGGTATATTGATCGATAACGGGATCCCAGAGGCTGCCCCACCAAAAGCCGTCGTTCCACCATAGCTTGCTTTCCGGTTTTTCGGCTGTGGGAGTTCCAATGACAGTGGTATCATAGTTGAAACTACGATAACCAATTTCGAGCGCAGCCGGTTGCGCCTGTATTGGTGTCGTATAAAAAAGTGTGTTGTAGCAGTAAAATAATATCATAACCCCAAAAAAATTTCTTACAGCGCACTCGCATTTTTTTGTATCCCTGTGCAATTAATTTCTCCTTTTATTAATTACATCCCTTCCAACTAATTTGTAGATGCTACCTCCTTTTCAACAGGGTTGTTGATTAGGGGTTGCTGCATGTCTGCATTTTCTGTTGGGTCGCAGCAGGCACATTTCGAACACGATCCTTTGGCCGGTTTAAATTGCCGGAAAAATGCTCTGGCGGCGAACAGGAGCGCAGCAACGACAATTGCAAATACAATAATTTCCTGAATTTCCATTCTATACTCTCCCGAGAACAATCATTTCGTGTATTCCGGTAACCGGATGAATAGATCAAAAAATGTGCCAGCAAAAAACAATATCCCCAATGGTCAGCAAAGATTTGGTTTTAATGAGTTTATGAATTTTGGCGCTCCGGCTAACTTCTTGAAAAACGTAGGATATTCAACGGGGAGCTGAAGAATATTCTACAATCCGGCCGGGTTTCTTTAGCAGGCAAATCCCAATCATCCACAAATCTAAGGCGAAACAAACTCTTTCGTCTGACTGAATCATACGCCAGGTTTTTTTCATACTTTTAGACCAACGAATGTCATCCAATACCAGTAAGGTATTTGTAGATGCAAAGGCATGTATTTGCTCAAAGTAGTACCAGGTTGCCAAACCATCATGGTGACCATCAATAAAGACAAATTCAACCGGGGCATTCTTCGCCAGAACTTTTTCCAATTTTTCCTGGAATTTCCCGGTAACTAATTCCACATTGCCGAATCCGAGCGTTGTAAAATTTTGCCCTGCTAAAGATGCCAGGCTTTGGGAGCCTTCTATGGTAACCAGTTTGCCAAGTTGATTTAATTTAAGCCCCGCGGCCAAATAGGCCCCGGAAATCCCTAAACAGGTTCCCAATTCAACACAAACTTTCGGCCTGAACTCCCTGATAAGATGGAATAATAAAGTTGCCCAAAAGTGTGATTTGCTGGACCGGCGGCAGACATCACCAACACTTCGCGCGGCGACGTTTATTTCATTTAAAAATTCGCTATTTACTCCGGAATAACTGGAACCAGCGCCATTGTCAACGATTGTAATTTGCTTATCAGAGACTTTTAACGCCTGTCTTAAGGATTCAATCTTATCTATCCACAGCATTTCTTCCTCTGTTAGCGATTTATTCATAGTCTTTTCGAGTGCTCTACTTACCGTTATACCAACGGGGTTTTCTTCATCTTGAAGGGTCTTCTTTGATCTCTGAATTAATGGATTAAGTAATATTTGATAAAAGAAGAATTCGATATGTCTCGGTAGCAAAACTGTATTTTTCTTCATAAGTGCCGCGTTCCTTTATTGAGAGTTGATAATCTGAGGTCGCTTGCCAGGCAAAATTGCCGTTACTATAACATCTTATGCCATTTTGATGCCCGGGTTAAAGCAGGTGCTTAAGCCTGCCAGTGAGGTTTTGCTTTCTCTGAATTATTTGGAATTTCGATTGTTTGTTCAGGGCGTTGTTATACTCTTCCAAATAAATACGATGATAGGCGTTTATCATTTGTGTGAGTGAGAAATGCTTGCGGGAATATTGGCGCGCCTTCTGCCCCATATCCTTTCGTAATCGCGTATTGCGTTTTAATGCTAAAATGCGTTCTGCTAATTGAATATGGTTATTGCTTTCAACCAGGAATCCGGTATAATTGTCACGAACCAGTTCAGGATTGCCGCCGACATTGGTCGCAATAACCGGCTTTCCGCAAAACATCGCTTCCTGAATGACATTGGAACATCCTTCACTCAACGATGTCAGGGTAAACACATCAAACCCGTTATAAAACATGTTGATGTGTTTCCGAAAACCGGCAAAATGAACGAATTGGGAAATACCCGAATCCGAAACTAACTGTTTTAATTCTGCCTCTTTATCGTCTCCGACCGCGAACCCACCAACGAGCACTACCTGTATTTTTTCTCCTCGACGAATCACTTCCTTTGCCGCCCGCAGCAGCATGGCCTGATTTTTTACCCCGGTTAAACGGCCTACCGCGCCGATAATAAAATCATCCCCGGAAAAATTAAACTCGCGGCGGAAATCCAGTTTTAATTTTTGTGAGGGATAAAATTTGGTTTCGTTAACGCCATTTAAGATCACGTCGATTTTATCGATGGGAAAACCCGTCACAACTGACAGCGTTTTTCCAAGATCACCGGATACGGATAGGACGCGATTCGTCATTCGCCAGAATAGCGGTTGTATATACCGGTGAGGGACTTGCCGGGGGAATGTGCCGTGCTCTCCATGAATGATGACCGGCACCCCGGCCAACTTTGCCCCGACAATGCCTTCGATTAGAGTACCCCAGGAATGCGTATGCACAATATCAAAACGATGCTGCTTAAACAGCTTACTTAATTGAAAAGGGAGTTTTATATTATTGCCTTCTCCTTGATCCAGCTTGATCAGTTTGATCTTTTTCAAATTTAAAACTTCGGATGTATGCGTTTTATTCAGCACAATTAAGGTGCTGTCAAAAATCGTTTGATCCAAATTGTGCAATAGCTTTAGAATTCCAATTTCCTTACCCGCCGGTGCTAAATAGTTTATCAAGTGGGCAATACGAATTTTATTGTAAGATTCCATTCTTCAAATTTCCTTGTTCTCTATGTTGAGTGCTTTATTCTATAATTTTTAAGTAAAACTTTAATGCTATGACACTAAGCATCGTTGATTCTCCACCATCAGGATTTCATGTAAAACACTAACCGCTCTTGAGGGTATCTTCCCCTTCCCATTTCAAATAACCGGTGATTTGATCGGTTTCGCCGGAAAAACTCCCCAGGGTCGCTTTTGCATAGAATATGACAACATTGTTTTGAGTGGAATCAACTGTGAATTCCTTTCCCTCGCTAACACTGAAAAGCGCCAGGCTTATAAAAAACATCCAAGAAATTTTCATAGCTTTTCCTTGTCATATTTCAATCTTCTTCTTTGGAATAGGCGATTTTGCGGATGCTGTCTTTAGTCAGATAAGGAAATTCCTTTTTTAAATCTTCCACAATCTGTTTCGGCTTCAATTCGCCCCTGAGCGCTTTGAATTTTTTGCGGATATAATAATCCCGCACGGCGCGATGATTTATAAGCCCCATCCGTTTCAGCTTCTCGTATTGTTTATCATCTATAAATTCTTTTAGTGGATTCTTCTGCAAAGCCGTCTCCTGTGTTTAGGAATAAGTGAATTCCGATAAATACCATGTAGCTCCGATAGGTCATTTGCCATCCTCCGGGATAGTCGGGATCGGGAGCAAAATCGTTCTGGCCGAGGGCGTTCCCGCCGAAAGCAAAACAGCAGGTGAATATCGATCCTGACCATTCAGGAGGATGACGTCTTCATTTTAGATTAATCCCAACCCGTAGGGCTGACGAACGCCTATTTGCAGTAGAAAAACAGATATAACGGTCATATTTCATTAGGCTTTCGAGCTTTTGTCAAAAGCGGAAATGAAAATGACACTCCCCGAAGACAGGCACTACCTATCCGGGTAAAATGGTAGAAAAATATTGGGAGATAAGCGATTATGCACACGGCGGGGCGTGTAATAGACAGGAAAGGGCGTAGTTATCCCTGTTGCGGAAAGAAACCGGTTCGGGAAAACCGGCCATATCAATATGATTTAAATGATTTTGAAAAGAAATTTGAGTTGCCGGCAAAACAATCGCCGGATTGAAATATTCGACGGTTTTGTATATGATAAATTGAGGACTATTAACCACCGGGCTTAAAATCGTATCGCAGCAAAAATCAAAGGCTGCATCGTGATCGTGGTGTTCATGGTGATCGCTGCTTTCATGATGATCGGTATGATGACCTGTGTGAGATGATTCGTTGTGTTCGTGGGTGGAATTATGCTGATGGGTATGCTGAATAAATTCCGAGAGCGTTAACAACGGCTGTTCCAACACACAAATATGCGAAGCCAGAAGGAACATTCCTACAACAAACCAGGAGAAATTTTTAAAATAGACGGCTTTCATCTAATCCTCACTTTTCTATTGGCAGAAGTAAGCCAATCCTTTACTTGACATTAAATATCCCTCCGGCTTTAGACTCAAAAAAGATGGCACCGTCCGCCATCACTTTGTAAGTCGCGATTTGCTCTCCATTTTGCCGTACTACATAATTTCCTTCCCGAAATCCGGTTAAGATATGCAGCATATCTTTTGTCGATGAGACCTGGTATTGAATAGTAGAAGCGGGGGTATTTGTTTTGTTAAACATGGCAACCCGGTTTTCATTGATCAACGATCCGGTAAATTTTCCCGAACCTATTTTCTCAACAGAATCCATTTTATTTAAAGTGTTGGCATCGCCAATTTGCATCACCGTTAAATATTGCGAAACATTACTGCCTGACCGGTCCTCAACTTCCAGCCGGTGGGTGCCGCCCCAAAATGCCCCCCAATCGTTAAAGGGACCGCGCTTGGTTAAATCGTTACCCTCGGCATCGGTATACCAGAAATAATTTTCGCCTTCGTTACCGCCGCGTAATCTTAATTGGCAGCTTTCCGGGGAGAGAAGTTTGACAAACATCCTGCCATGGGCATTGCCAATGGTATTGGTAACTTCCAAAAGGGTGCCCTTCTCCGCAGCCCAAAAGCCAGGGCTTATGTTTTGCCATGTTCCATCCAGCAAACGCGGCTCAACCGGGGTATGAAGCAGCCAGCGTCGTTTTATGCTTGTTTCGGTAATCTCTATATCATCAAAAACAATCACATATTCTTTATTGGTGTAATCCGGCGCATTGGGATCGTGAATATAAAGTAATTTTCGCCGCAAACTTTTTGCGTATGTCCCGCCTTTGTGAGCGCGGGTATAATCAAAATCAATAAAATCAAACACGCCCGGCTCAAATCGTAGCGCCACAACATCACCGATATGATTTCTTCCGCCCGGTTGGTTCTCTTTATGATAGTAGGCATCAGCGGCATCGCGGGTTTTCGAAGAAAATTGGTAATAAAGGGAGCCTTCCGGTGGATAAAACACAACTTGATTGTGATAAACCGCTGTGCGGGTTTTTTTCGATTTGGGCAAATGACTGCTGCCTTTGGCAACGCCGGCATCCAATGCCAGAGTGCCGTATTTAAATATATTAAAGCTGCTATGATCCGTATTCGCATGACGCGGTAAATAATATTTTGGGGTGTAGAAATTTATTTTGGTGGCATTTTGGGAGTGGATATCGCTTCGCAGAATGACATCGCCCAGGCCAAAGCGATAGGAAGTTTGCAGACCGATCTCTTCCGGAGTTTTTTTTGAAACATCTCTTATCCCCCAAAAGAACTTGTAGAACAGCCAGTATAAGCGTGGATTTTCATTCTGGTAGGCGGTTTCGGTGAATTTGTATTGACTATCTTCAATAATCCATTTATAAAAACCGGCGCCGTCAAAATCCTGCTTTTTAATGGAAGAAATTATCGGTGTAATTTGCTGTAAAGACCCCATCGTTTCCCAATATCGCATATCAACAGTATCATTCCGCTGTGAATAATAGCCGTTATGTTTGCCGACAGCAACCTTCATGGGCATCTGGTAGAAATACAAATATTTCGGCAGATCGTGGATCCAGCCGTAATCATTGATAATATTTTTCCCGATTGCCGAGGATAACGCGCCGGCATACATTAAAAAATGGGTAGTGCTCCCGGCAAAATAATTTGCCCCTTCGCTCCAGCCGGCGGTTCCTTCAAAGAGCACCTCCCCCATTTCAAAAACACGGTCCAGCCAGAGCCATTTGACACCGTTCAACATTTCCTGAACGATTTCCGTATATTGATCGCCTAACGGGTCGCCCCACATCGCCAATCCGCCTAA
This sequence comes from uncultured bacterium, assembly GCA_964015645.1. Taxonomy (GTDB): domain Bacteria; phylum Calditrichota; class Calditrichia; order RBG-13-44-9; family J075; genus CAXHHS01. Next base: position 218 of record CAXHHS010000177.1, on the reverse strand, counting down.
ACCAACCTGGTGGCATTGGGAAAGCAGTGTGAGCCCCAATTTCATTTTATTATCGGGATCAACATCATCATCACGGTCACGATAAGATTTGATCATTGCATCTGCAATGGTTTGCTTTTGCGGAAGCGATAAAAAATCATAACACCAATCATAGACCAATCCCAGGGTCAAATTTACATAGCCGCCCCTGTCTCTTATACACATCTCCGAGCCCACGA